>DASYWD010000437.1 GCA_035936415.1 Longimicrobiaceae bacterium | reverse complement strand
CCGGGGTGGTGCCGGCCGCCGGGGCGAACGACGGGGGCGGCTCCATCCGCATCCCGGCGTCGCACTGCGGGCTCTTCGGGCTGAAGCCCACCCGCGGGCGGGTGCCGGCGGGACCGCATCACGGCGAGGTATGGGAGGGGGCCTCCCTGGACCACTCGCTCACCCGCACCGTGCGCGACAGCGCGGTCCTGCTCGACGCCATCGCCGGCCCGGACCCGGGGGCGCCGTACACCATCGTCCCGCCGGAGCGGCCGTACAAGGAGGAGGTGGGGCGCGCGCCGGGGCGGCTGCGCGTGGGCTTCTCCGCGCGCTCTCCGCTGGGGACGCCGGTGCACCCGGAGTGCGCGGAGGCGGTGCGCCGCACGGCCGCGCTGCTGGAGGAGCTGGGCCACATCGTGGAGGAGGCGGAGCCCGACGTCGACGGGCACGCCGTGGCGCGCTGCTACTTCGTGCTGTACTTCGGGCAGGTGGCGGCGACGCTGGACCGTATCGAGGCCGAGTCGCCGGGGGCCGGCCGCCGCGCGGAGCTGTCCACCCGCGCGCTCGCGGCCGTCGGGCGGAACCTCCCCGCCGGGGACTACGTCCGGTCCCGGCAGCGCTGGAACGAGTTCGCCCGGGCGATGGCGGCCTTCCACGAGCGCTACGACCTGTTCCTCACCCCCACCGTCGCGGAGCCGCCGGTCCGCATCGGCGAGCTGGCGCCGCGCCGGCTGGAGCGGCTGCAGATGCGGCTCGTCAGCGGGCTGCGCCTTGGCCGCCTCGTGCCCTTCATGCGCCTGGTGGACCGCCTCGCCACCGAGAGCCTGAGCCGCACCCCGTTCACCCAGCTCGCGAACCTCACGGGCCAGCCGGCCATGTCGGTCCCGCTGCACTGGACGCCGGAGGGGCTCCCGGTCGGCACGCACTTCGTTGCGCCCTTCGGCGAAGAGTCGACGCTGTTCCGGCTCGCGGCGCAGCTGGAGGAGGCGCGGCCGTGGCGGGAGCGGCGGGCACCCTCGCGCTGATCTCCGTCTACTTCGACAGCTGATCCCGCCGCCGTCCGCGACGGCGGCCTGGTGGTGCGCCACGGTGATCATGCTAGATTGAGGTAGAGGCGCGCTGGCTCCACGCGTCCTGGGGTGAAAACCGAGTCGTAGAAGTGCGGTTCGGGACCGCGAGGCCGGCCTCGGTGGCTCCGCTTCCTGCCCGGGCGCCAGGGGTGCTCGGCTACTCGAGGGAGACCTTGATGCATCCACGAGCGGTCCTGCTCCTCTCCGTCGTGGCCACGGCGGCGTTCCTGCTGGCCTCCCTGGCCTCGGCCCTTTCGCTGCTCGGCCACCCGGCGCGGCTGGTCGACGTGGTGGGGCTGTTCTTCGGCGGCTTCGGCTCGGGTGCGAGCCTGGTTGCCACCGTGCTCACGGTGAGGCATGGGGTCGGATCCAGGGCGGGGAAGCCCACGGTGGGAGGCCACGGGACGCTCCGGCGGTGAGCACGGTGGAGCGGTTCTCCTGCTCTGGTGTCGCCCCGTGCCACGCATGCAAAGCGTCAGGCGGCCTGGTTGAGCAACCTTCCTCGTGGAGCGACCTGTGGAGACGGTGACGCTGCTCGCCGGTGCAGTCGTGGTGCTTTCTGCCGCCTACTTGCTGGGCTTCGGCGTAGTTGCCGTCGCCGGTCCTGCCCGGGCATTCAGCTATCTGCGGCGCTTCGCGAGCACCCTTCCCATGCATGTGCTCGAGCTACTCGTCCGCTTTGTCGTCGGTGCCGCGTTCGTCGGCTACGCGTCGCGGATGCAGTTCGGCGGCGTGTTCCACACGTTCGGCGGCATCCTCGTCATCACGACGCTCGGCCTTGCGGTGGTCCCCTGGCGCTGGCATCAGCGGGTAGCACAGACGACCGTGCCTGCCGTAGAGCGGTACCTGCCGCTGATGGGCGCTGCATCCATCGCCGCTGGAGTGTTCGTGCTCTGGGCTGCGACGGTCCGGTTCCTGGGGTAAGCGCAGGAGGGGGGGAGCCGCCCGATGGAACACTCCAGACCGGAAGGAGAACCGCTCCACGCGGCTCTCAGGTCGTACCCCTCGACGGCAGGCGACGAGGCGGCGCGCACCTCCAGCGTAGTGATCCACTAGATCCCCCGCAGCCGCATCGCCTCCGCCACGCGGCGGATCGCCAGCATGAACGCCGCCTGGCGCAGCGGCACTCCGAACTCGGCGGAGAGTGCCCGCACCGCCTCGTAGGCGGCCCCCAGGATCCGCACCAGCTCCTCGTCCACGCGCGCCGCCGTCCAGCGGAACTGCTGTAGGTTCTGCACCCATTCGAAGTAGGAGACCGTAACCCCGCCCGCGTTGGCCAGGATGTCGGGGAGGACGGTGACCCCCGCCCCGGCGAGGATCTCGTCTGCAGCGGGGGTCACCGGGGCGTTCGCTCCCTCCACCACCATGCGTGCCCGCACGCTCCCGGCGTTGCGGCCGTGGATCACGCCGCCCAGCGCCGCCGGGACCAGGACGTCCACGTCGAGCTCCAGCAGCTCCTCGTTGGAGATCCGCTCCACCCCTCCCAGTGCCGTCACCGAGCCGTCGGACGCCACCGCTTCGGTGGCGCGGGTCGGGTCGATCCCGTCGCCGCTGAAGACGCCCCCTTCCACGTCGCTCACCGCCACTACCCTCGCCCCCAACCGGTGCAGGAAGTGCGCGCTCCAGGAGCCGACGTTGCCGTATCCCTGCACCGCCACCGTGGCCTCGCGCAGCTCCATCCCCAGGTCGGCGGCCGCGCGCTCCGCCACGATGGCCACCCCTCGCCCGGTGGCGGAGATCCGCCCCTCGGAGCCCCCGAGCTGCACCGGCTTCCCGGTCACCACCGCCGGGGTGAAGCCGTTGAACTTGGAGTACTCGTCCACGATCCAGGCCATCACCTGCGGGTCGGTGTTCACGTCCGGGGCGGGGACGTCCTCGTTGGGCCCGATGAAGGCGTGGATGCGCTCGATGAAGGTGCGGGTGATCCGCTCCACCTCGTCCTGCTGGAGGGTGCGGGGGTCGCAGTCGATCCCTCCCTTGGCCCCGCCGTACGGGATGTCCACCACGGCGGTCTTCCAGGTCATCAGCGACGCCAGGGCGCGCACCTCGTCCAGGTCCACCTCGGGGTGGTAGCGGAGCCCGCCCTTCATGGGGCCTCGGGCGTTGTTGTGCTGCACCCGGTACCCGTGGAAGGTGCGGAACTCCCCGTCGGCGCAGCGAAGCGGCAGCTCCACCATCACCTCGCGGTACGGGGTCTTGAGCGCCACCTGCACGTAGTCGGGGACGTCGAGGAGGCGCGCGGCGCGGTCGAACTCGTGGTTGACGGCCTCGAAGGGGGTGAGGTGCTCCGGCGCCGCGGGGGCGGCGGCGGCGGCCGGACGCTCGGCGCTCTCCAGGTCCTGCTTCTCGACGTGTCGGGGGTTCATGGGGGCTCCCGTTCCGGTGGCGAAGGTCGCGGCCTGCGTCCTCCGCCGCAGGAAGATGCATACCAGGGCGTCCGCTGCGCCGGCGAAGCGCGAGCCCCGGACGCCGCTACTCCTCGCCGCCGCCCCCGAAGGTCTCGTCCATGACCTCCCGGATGGCGTCCCCGCCGAAGCCGCGGCGCGCGAGGAAGGCGTAGAACCGCTGGCGCGCCCTGTTGCGGTCCTCGCCCGCCCGGGGCGACCACTTCGCCGCGGCCTCGCGCGCCAGCTCCGTCTCCGACACCTCCGCGTCCTCGAACACCTCGCTGATCGCCTCGTGCGCGGTGTCCATATCCACCCCCTTCATGCGCAGCTCCTGCGCGAGGCGGCGGCGGCCGCGCGGCTTGAAGCGCACCCGGTCGCGGACGAAGGTCGCGGCGAAGGCCGAGTCGTCCACCAGTCCCGTCCCCTCCAGCCCGGCGAGGCACTCCTCCACCACCTCCTCCGGAAACTCCTTCTCCCGGAGACGGCGGCGCAGCTCCTGGCCGCTGCGGGGGCGGAAGGAAAGGAGGTTCAGCGCCGCCTCGCGCGCCTTCCAGAGCCGGTCCCGGCGCTCCAGCTCCGCGAGCTGCGCCTCTGTCACCGTGTCGCCCACGTGCAGGTGGGCGCCCCAGGCGATCTCCGCGCCCAGGGCGAGGCGGAATGCGCCGTCCACGTGCACGTTCACGCGGTCGGGGTGGTTCTTCTGCGGCTCGATGGCGGTGATCTGCATGGGCTCCGGGCACGTCGAATGCGGGGGAGAGCGGCTGCCTGAATACCCCGAAACCGCCCCGTGCGTGCCCCTCGGCGAGGGTGCGGCGAGGCTTGTCGGGTGCGGGAGGGCGCGTTATCCTACGCGCTCCCCGCCCTCTTCCAAAACGTTCGAAACCGAGCCTCGATGGAGCGTTCCGCCCTGCTCGCCCCGGCCGGCCTCGCCGAGGTCCGCGCCCGGGAGTTCCCCTCGCTCGCCGGCACTGCGTACCTGAACGCCGCCTCCGTGGCGCCGACCCCGGAGCGGACCCGACGGGCGCTGGACGCCATGAACCGGAAGCGCGCCCGCATCGCGGAGTGGACGGACGAGGACTTCACCGGGCCCACGCAGCGCGCCCGCGAGGCCGCCGCGCGGCTCGTCGGCGCGGACGTGGACGAGATCGCGCTGGGACCGAACACCTCCTTCGGCATCAACCTGGCCGCGCACTGTCTCCCCGTCCCGGAGGGCTCCACGGTGGTGGTCAGCGACCGGGAGTTCCCCGCCAACGTGTACCCCTGGATGGGCCCGGCCTGCCCGGCGCGCCTGGAGATCGTCCCCGCCGACGCGCGGGGGCGCCCGGACGAGGACCGGATCCTGGAGCGGCTGGACCGCGGCGACGTCTCCGTCTTCGCCCTCTCCGCCGTGCAGTTCGCCACCGGCTGGCGCGCCGACCTCCCCCGGCTGGGCCGCTTCTGCCGGGAGCGGGGGATCTTCTTCGTGGTGGACGCCATCCAGGCGCTCGGACAGCTCCCCGTGGACGTGCGCGAGGCGGAGGTGGACGTCCTCGCCACCGGCGCGCACAAGTGGCTCTGCGGCCCGTTCGGCACCGGCTTCGCCTACGTGCGCCGCGAGCTGCACGAGCGCATGGAGCCGCACGTGGTCGGGTGGGCCTCGCTCCGCGCCTCCGCCGACTTCGCCGCGCTCCTGGACTACCGCTGGGAGTTCATGGAGGGCGCCCGCAGGTTCGAGGTGGGAACCCCGCCGGTCCAGGACTTCGCGGGGACGGCCGCCTCCATGGAGCTGCTCCTGGAGGTGGGGCCGGACCGGATCGAGGAGCACGTCCGGGGGCTGCTGGATCCGCTCGTCGACTGGCTGCACGCGCACCCGGAGGTGGAGGTCGTCAGCGACCTCGCCCCGGGGCGCCGCAGTGGGATCTTCTGTTTCCGCCCGCCGGCCGCGGAGGAGGTGTTCGCCGCGCTCACCGCCGCGGGGGTGGTCTGCGTGCTGCGCGAGGGCGCCGTCCGCCTGGCGCCGCACCTGTACAACGAAGCCGCCGACGTGGCGCGGGTGATCCGGGTCCTGGAGCGCGAGGTGGCGCGGTGAGCCCGCAGCGGCAGCGCATCTTCGACCTGCTGCGCGACGTCCGCGAGGAGTACGCGCCGGACCCGCGCCTGGCGGTCTTCGAGGTGGAGGCGGAGGTGGACGGCGACTCGCTGGTGCTCCTGGGCGCCACCTCCGAGGCCGACGCGGCCGAGGCGCTGCACCGCGGCTTGGCCGCGCTGGGCGGGTGGAGAACGGTGCGCGATGAGGTGGTGCGGCTCCCGGAGGTGGACGGCGCGGGGGTGGTGCACGCCGTGGTCACCGCCGCCACGGCGCCGATGCACGCCGCCCCCGCCATCAACACCACCCAGGTCTCCCAGTCCGTGCTCGGGCAGCACGCCACCGTGCTGCGGCGCTCCGGGCGCTGGCTGCAGTGCCGCACCGGCGACGGGTACATCGGGTGGATCCACTCCGGCTACGTCGCCCTCCTCGCCGAGGCCGACGCCGCCGCCTGGGCGATGGGAACCGAGGGCGAGGCGTTCCTCTCCCTGGGCGCCGAGCTGCGCGACGAGGCGGGCGAGGTGGTGGTGCGGCTCCCCTGGGGGGCGCGCGTGGTGCGGGAGGCGGAGGACGTCGTGCGCCTCCCCGACGGACGGCGCGGCCGGCCCTCCGGGGAGATGGTCTCCGCCGCGCTCCGGCCGCGGCGCTTCCCGCTCCGCGGCGAGGCGGTGGTGGAGACGGCCTCGCGCTGGATGGGGTCGCCCTACCTCTGGGGCGGCGTGACGCAGGCGGGGGTGGACTGCTCCGGGCTGGTGCAGGCGCTCTACCGGCTGCACGGGCTGGAGCTCCCGCGCGACTCCGACCTGCAGTCGCGGGTGGGGGAGGAGGTGGACCCCCGCGGGTTCGACGCCTTCTTCCCCGGCGACCTGCTCTTCTTCGCCGAGGAGCCGGGGCGCTGCACCCACGTGGTCCTCGCGGCCGGGGGCTCCCGGATCGTGCACGCCTCGCTGGGCAACGGCGGGGTGGCGCGCAACGACCTGGCCGGGGCGCTGAGCTACGAGCGGGAGCTGCGGCGGATCTTCCTGTGCGCCCGGCGGGTGATCGGCGGGGAGGGGTGAGCGGCGCGCCCGGCGACTCAGCGGAGGATGAGGAGGTGCACCAGGATCCACCCGAGCGTGACCCCGCTGATGGCCCCGGCCACGACCACGCCGATGAGCTGAAGCTTCTCCCTGGTTCGGACTCGCACCTCGCTCCCTCCGTCGCCGTTGCTGGAACCGACCTCCCCCGCGGTCCGGCCCCTTGCGAGGAGTGTGCCGGGGCGGGTGCGGACCGCGCCCGGGGGACCCCGGCATGATCGTAGGCATCGGCACCGACCTCGTCCAGGTCGCGCGCGTCTGGGCGCTGCTGGAGCGCAAGGGCGACCGCGCGCTCCGCAGGCTCTTCACCCCCGCCGAGGTGGCGCGCTGCCGCGGCGGCCGCAGCCCGCGCGAGTCGTTCGCCGCGCGCTTCGCCGCCAAGGAGGCGTTCTTCAAGGCGCTCGGCACCGGGTGGGGGCGCGGCGGGGCGTGGACCGAGGTGGAGGTGGTCTCCGCCCCGTCCGGCGCACCCTCCCTCCGCCTGCACGGGAGCGTCGCCGCGCTCGCCGAAGCGGCCGGGGTGCGGCGCGTGCACCTCGCCCTGACCCACACCGACGAGCTGGCCTCCGCGTACGTGGTGCTGGAAGGCGGGGCGGGACGTTGACAGCCCGTCCGTGCGGCTCCACTATCCCCGGCTCCCGCGACCCCGTCGCCCCGCAGCCGCCCCGGAGCCGGTGAACGCAGCCCTCCTGTACGCACTCGCCGCCGCCGTGGCGAACCTGGTCGGCGGGCTGCTGGTCACCATGGCCTCGCCGCAGGGCAGGGGCGCGCAGCGGCTGCTCATCGCCTTCGGGGCGGGGTTCATGCTGGCCGTCACCTTCCTGGGGATGATCCCGCACGCGCTGGAGGGCGGGCCGGGCGCCGCGCTGGGGATCACGGGGGGATACCTCCTGGTGCACCTCACCCAGCACGTCGTCACGCCCCACTTCCACTTCGGCGAGGAGACCCACGCCGAGGAGATGATGGGGCGCTGGGTGGGCGTCGCCGCGCTCCTGGGGCTCCTGCTGCACACCTTCTTCGATGGCGTCGCCATCGCCAGCGGCTTCGGGGTGAGCGCGGCGCTCGGGATCCTGGTCTTCACCGCCATCCTCCTGCACAAGGTCCCGGAGGGGGTCACCGTGGCCTCCATCATGCTCGCCAGCGGCAACAGCCGGCGGCGGGCGCTCGGCGGCGTGCTGCTCCTGGGCGTCTCGACGGTGGCGGGGGTGCTGGCGGCGGAGCACCTGGAGCCGCTCCGCGACCACGGGCTGGCGCTGAGCGCGGGGGTGACGCTCTACGTCGCCGCGTCCAACCTGATCCCCGAGGTGCAGAAGGAGCGGAGCTGGACGTCGGCGCTGTCCGTGTTCGCGGGGTTCGCGGTGTACTTCCTGGCGCGGTCTCTCGTGAGCGGGGTGGTCGAATGACGAGGGCGAACTGCTTGGAACGGCGGGAGTGGGCGTGCCCCCGGCTGGCGCCGGGGTCGGGCTGCGGCGCCGTAGGACGAGATACGACCTCGTCCAACGGCGGCGAGCCCGGCAAACTACGCCGGTCTCGCCCCTTCGGGCTCGCATCCCTCACGCGGGGGGCTCCTGTATGAGCGAAGACACCCTGCCGCTCTTCGGCGAGGAGCCAGCGGCGCGTCCCGCCGCGCCCGCGCGGCCGAAGGCGGGTGAAGACTCCGACCGGCCGCGCTCGGCCGCGCCGCTGGCGGAGCGGATGCGTCCCCGCACGCTGGACGAGGTGGTGGGGCAGGAGCACCTCGCCGGGCCGGAGGGGACGCTGCGCCGGCTGCTGCGGGCGGGGCACCTCCCCAACCTCATTCTGCACGGGCCGCCGGGGAGCGGGAAGACCACCCTCGCGCGGGTCATCGCGGAGGAGGTGGACGCCTCGTTCGTCCCTTTCAGCGCCGTGAGCGAGGGCGTCCCCCGCCTGCGGGAGATCGTCAAGGAGGCGGAGCAGCGCCGCCGCGGCGGGCGGGGGACGCTCCTCTTCGTGGACGAGATCCATCGGCTCAACAAGGGGCAGCAGGACTTCCTGCTCCCCTTCATCGAGTCGGGGCTCCTCACGCTGATCGGGGCCACCACGGAGCACCCGGGGTTCGAGATAAACCCGGCGGTGCTCTCGCGCTCGCGGGTGCTGGTGCTGGAGCCGCTCCGGCCGGAGGACGTGCGCGCCGTGCTGCACCGCGCGCTGGCGGACGAGGAGCGCGGGCTGGGCGAGCTGGGCGTCCGGCTGGACGCGGAGGCGGAGGAGGCGCTGGTGCGCGCCACGGGCGGCGACGCGCGGCAGGCGCTCACCGCGCTGGAGATCGCGGCCCGCCTGGCCGGTCCCGGCGCGACGCTCACCGAGGAGCGGGTGCGCGAAGGGCTGCAGCAGCGCACCGACCGGTACGACGCCACCCTGTCGTACGAGATGCTCTCCGCCTTCCACAAGTCGCTCCGCTCCTCCTCCGCCGAGGGGGCCCTCTACTGGGCCATGCGGATGATCCGGGGCGGCGAGGACCCCAAGACGCTCTTCCGCCGGATGATCGCCATGGCGTACGAGGACGTGGGGCTCGCGGACCCGCAGGCCGGGATCGTCACCGTCCAGGCGATGCAGGCGTTCGAGCGGCTGGGCGCGCCGGAGGGGTACCTCCCACTGGCGAACGCCATCCTCTACCTGGCCACGGCGCCCAAGTCCAACCGCGCCTACCTGGCGCTCCACGCCGCCACCGACGCCGCGGCGCAGCACCCCGACGCGCCCGTCCCCCTGCACCTCCGCAACGCCACCACGGGGCTGATGAAGGAGTGGGGGTACGGGAAGGACTACCGGTACGCCCACGACTACGAGGGCGCCGTGGTGGACCTGCAGTGCCTCCCGGACGTGATCGCGGGCGAGCGCTTCTACGAGCCCTCGGACCGCGGCTTCGAGCGCAAGCTCGCGGAGCGGATGCGGCAGCGGGAAGGCGGACGCGGGGACGCTTCCGCGGAGCCGCCGGCTTGAGCGGAGGCGCCGGTCTCCTCCTGCGGCTGGACGGGCGCAGGCTCCGCAGCGAGCTGCGCCGTCCGCGCGCGGGGACGCTGGCCGGGGTGGTCCTCCCCCTGGTTGTGCTCGCCGCCGGGCTGTTCGTGGCCGGGCCGCGGCTGCAGCCGCGCGTGGACGACGCGGACCGTTCGGTGCTCCTGGGGCTCTGGATCGGCGGCGCGGTCGGCTTCGTCGCGCACTCCGTCCTCCTTCGGCCCGCGGACGAGGGGTTCCTCCGCCGTCTCGGCATCCCCGCACAGGCCCTGTACGCACACCGCGCCCTCCGCCTGCTCGTGCTCTCCCTCGGCATCATGCTGCTCCTCCTCCTCCCCTTCGCCGCCGTGGGGCAGGACCTCGCGCGCCCGCTCGCCGTCGGCGCGGCGGCGGCGGCGGCTTCGTGGGGGGCGGGGCTCTTCTTCCTGTCCCGCGCGGCGCTCGCCGTCTCGAAACGGGGGAAGCCGGGGTTCTGGGCGGAGCGGATGGGGCCCGACCCCGGCCTCGTCCGCGTGGCGCCGCTGGTGTACGCGCCACTCTACCCGCTCCTGCTGGGCGCCGCGGCGGCGGGGTACGTGGGCCACGCCCCGGGGGTCGCGCCGCTCCGCCTTCTCGCCGTCGCGGCTG
>DASYWD010000436.1 GCA_035936415.1 Longimicrobiaceae bacterium | reverse complement strand
CGCCCCCCCCCCCCCCCCCCCCCCCCCCCCCTCCTCTCCGTCCACAAACGGTTGCTGGCTCGGCATTTGCGTCGTTCCGCGCCGGATATATCGGATCTTCTACGACCAGCGGTGACAGAAGAAATGCCTTACCGGGAGTTCAGGGACGAGCAGGGGCGGGAGTGGCGGGCGTGGGACACGATCCCTCAGCAGAAGTACGCCGTGGCGCCGGAGTTCTCCGACGGCTGGATCTGCTTCGAGTCGCAGGAGGAGAAGCGGCGCCTCACCCAGGTGCCGGACGGATGGGACTCGGTGCCCGAGGAGCGGCTGTGCCACCTCCTCCGCATGGCGGACCAGGTGGTTCCCAGCCCCGACGGCAGGTCGGACTGACGGCAGAGCGGCAGGGAGGCGCCTGGGGAGCGGCTACCCGCGAGAGGGTCCCGGCCCTTCCGCATCCCGCAGGTCGCGAAATTGGCCGATGCTCACGGCGCCCTCGGGGAACCGGGCGGTGATCTCCAGCTCGCCACCCATCGCCGCCACGTACTTCCGCAGGGTGCTCACGTACATGTCGGTCCGGCGCTCCAGCTTGGAGACGCCGGCCTGCTTCAGCCCCAGCGCGTCGGCAAGCGTTTCCTGCGTCATCCGACGCGCATGGCGCAGTTCCTGGAGTGGCATCTCGGCCAGCATCTCCCCCGTCCGCGCATCGATGCGGGCGCGGCGCTCTGGCGGCATCTTCTGCCGGAGCTCATCGAACTTCCGGGCCATCGCTCTTCCTTTCTTCCAACCCTGCCGCTCGCTCCCCGCGGACGGCTCGGTGCACCGGCAGGACGGGCGCGTACACCGCCGGGCTTATTCCCGCGCGCGGGGACCCAGGAAGGGCGACGACTGCGTGATCCGCTCCAGCCCCTCGTCCCACTTTCCCAGCGCTTCGATCTCCGCGCGGTTGTAGCCCCACATGGAAGCGTTGGTGGCGGTGGTGATCGCCGTGTCGATGCGGGCGATGGCGTCCACTAGCCGCTCGGACGGCGGGTACCTCGCGCACAGGAAGTTCCAGATGGCCTGCCGCAGCAGGTGGTACTCCGTGAAGAGGCTGGCGTCCGGGATCCCCTGGCGGCGCCGGTGCTCGCCGTGCTCCGCCGCGGCCTTCACCGCGCGCCGGTGCGCCTCCACGTCGGGCGGGCTGCAGAGCGAGGCATCCACGAGCTCCACCAGCAGTGTCGCGAGGCTGCCGACGCGCTCCTCCTTGGGCAGGGTGAACCACGGCTGGCTCCGCACCCGCCGCTCCCACTCTGCCAGCACCTCGGGCACGTTCGCCTTGATCTCCTCGCAGATCGCTCGCATGCCGCCGCAAGAGGCACGGCGCGTGCCAGGGAGCGCCGTTTCCTCGCTCGCGGCCCGACCAAGCTGCCGGCCCTACGATTCCCCCGGAACAGACCGCGGCAGGTGGAGCACGAAGCGGCTTCCTTCGCCGGGGGTGCTCTCCGCCGTCAGCTCTCCGTCCATGCCGCGCGCCAGGTCGCGGCTGATCGCGAGCCCCAGCCCCGTGCCCTCGGCGGACCGCGTCAGGTCCGAGCGGACCTGCACGAACGGATCGAAGATCGCCTCCAGCTTGTCTGCCGGGATCCCGATCCCGGTGTCGCGCACCGTGAGCAGGACCCGCTCCCCGTCGGGCTCGCACGTCAGCGCGACGTGGCCTCCCGGATCGGTGAACTTGGCGGCGTTGCTGAGCAGGTTGAGCAGGATCTGCCGCAGCTTCTCGGGATCGGCGCGAACGGCGAGATCCGGGGGGCAGTCGTCGACGACGAGCGTCAGGCCCTTGCTGCGCATCTGCGGCTCGATCAGCCCCTCGACGGTCGCGAGGAGATCGCCCACGTGCACGTCGCCGACGTCGTACCGCACGCTGCCGGTCTCGATCCTGGCGTAGTTCAGCACGTCGTTGATGAGCCCCAGCAGGTGCTGCTGGCTGAGCTGGATCCGACCGAGCGCCTTGCGCTGGGCCTCGGTCACGGGTCCGTGGATCCCCATCTCCATCAGGTCGGTGTAGCCGCTGATGGCGTTCAGCGGTGTCCGGAGCTCGTGCGACATGATCGCCAGGAACTCCGACTTGGCGCGGTTCGCCGCCTCGGCCTCCATCCGCGCCGCTTCGGCCTGCGCGAGCAGCCGCTCGCGCTCGGCCTCGGCCTGCCTGCGCTCGGTGATGTCGCGCACGGACGAGAACATGCGCGTCCCCTCGGCCATCTCCACCACCGTCGGGGTGATCTCGACCGGGAAGGTGGTGCCGTCCTTCCGCCGGTGAACGGTCTCGAAGGGGCGGACCCGCTCCCGGCGCGCTCGCTCGAAGACACTCCTGTACCAGGCGAGCGTGAAATCGGGATTGATGTCCGGGATGGTGAGCGTCCGGAGCTCCTTGAGCGTGTAGCCCAGCCGCTCGCTCATGAGTCGGTTCGCCCACAGGAGGCGGCCCTCGGAATCGAAGAGGGCGTGCCCGTCGTTCGAGTGCTCGACGAGCAGCTGGAACTTCTCCCGCTCGGCCTCTAGTGCACGCGCGGTGACCCTCGACGTGACGTCGAACAGGGTGCTGACGGATCCGCCGATCCCGCCGGTCTCCAGGGGCACCGGGACGAACGTAGCGTCGAAGTAGAGGTCCTCGGTGAATCCGTTCCGCACCAGCGGGTAGCGCGCTTCCGCCAGGTTGACCGTTTCGCCGCCGAACACCCGCCGGAAGACGGGCTCCTGGAGGTGCCGGATCTCCGGCCAGCACTCGTGCGTGGGCATCCCCAGCGCGGCAGGGTGCTTCCGGCCGATCAGCGGGACGTAGGCGTCGTTGTAGACCTGGACCAGCTCCGGTCCCCACACCAGGATCATCGGGAACCCGGAGCCCAGGACGGTGGCGGCGACGGTCTTCAGGCTCTGCGGCCATCCGTCCACCGGCCCCAGGGGCGTCGCGGCCCAGTCCGCCTCACGGCACAGCTGCGCCATCTCGCCGTCGCCGGGGAAGACCGACGGCACCGCGGTGGTAGGAGTGTAGCCCGGCTCCGGCGAAGAACTCATCACAATCGAGAGAGAGGAACGGCCGGTCAGCGTACTGCAAATCTTCCGCCTGCCCGACGGTTGTGATGGTCGCCTCTGCTCTCCGGAAGGGGGATGGGATGTTCACAGGGGTATGTGGGGAGCTGGTGGGATCCGGTGAAGCCACCCCACGCTGGCTCTCGTCGAGGACACGATCCGGGAGCCACTACCCTGGCCGTGCCTCCCGTCGAAGCCCCGCCACGAACGGGACGCTTGCGGCGGGGTGGGACATCCACGCCCCACAATGACCGGCGAGGAGGGCTCCGTACAGGGAGGGTGTCGGAATACGTGCGGGAAATTAGTTTACAGAGTGGACAAGGCGACACGCCGGGTCCGCTTTCTTCCTTCACTCCCCTATCAGGAGCAGTCCCATGCGTATCTCACGTACCCTCCCCGCCCTCGCAGCACTCCTTTTCGCCACCGCCTGCAAATTGGGCTCACCGGACGTGCTTGCGCCGGATGCAGCCTCGGCCAGCTCCACGGCGACCGAGGAGCGCGGCCCTGGCCAGATCGGATCGGGGAATTCCATCGAGACCGGTATGGTTGAGGCAGACGGATCCGGCAACGACGTGACAACCTCCACCGAGACCACGACCGAAGAGCGAGGCGGAGCCGGTCTCATGGGCTCAGGCAACTAACTCACGCCGTGCGAGATGAGGGCGTGCGTGGGACTTTCCGGCGCAGCGTCCCGCCGCGCCCTCATTGCGTTTGCAAACGCGGCAACGAGGTCCGCCGTATCTTGGTCGGCCTGCTGTCGAAGCATGCGATCGCGGTCCTTGAAGACACGCTGCATCGCCTCGTCCGCGATCACCTCGCTGCGGACTGCACCAATGATGGATTCAGCCAGAAGGATCATCTCTCCTTCCTTGCGTTCACGTGCTACCTCAAGGGCTTCCGAGGCGGCAAACGCGGCACGTTCCCATTGACCCAGGTTCCCCGCGCCAAGCGCGATCTGAGTCAGAGCAGCCGAATGACCTTGCCGGTTCATCTGCTGTCTTACCAGAACCCATGTTTCGATCCACATCTGCTCGAATACGTCAGTCCACCCTGCACCAGCCGCTGCTCGCGTGAGGTTTCCGTGGAGCAGCACCCGGAACGGCGGACCCCAGATGTATTCAAGCAGCGCGGTAAACACGTGTGCGGCATTGGTGAACTCGCCGTATCGGTCCATCCAGTACCACGCCATGTCGTTCGCCAACCGGTAGACCTGCCCGTGTCCTGGCCCGTACGCCGCCAGCGCCTGACGTGCGAGTTCAAGCGCAGGCTTGTCCTCTCCCGCTGAAAGGCTGATGACGCACAGATCATACAGCGCGTCGCCCTCCAGCGTCCGCAGCCCGCGCAGCCTCGCCAGCCGGCGCGCGGCCTCGTGGAAGCGGCGCGCCTTCGGAAGGTTGCCGCGCTGGCGGTGCAGGTTGCCCAGGCCGGAGAGCGCCAGCGTCGCCACCTCCCAGTTGCCGGAAGACCGGGCGACGAAGTGCGCCCACTTCAGCCACGCCTCCGCGTCCTCGTACAGCGCCATCTTCCGCGCCACCCGGCCCAGGTTGTAGGCGTAGTGCGCGTTGTCCGGGTACACGTCCTCGGCCGCGTGCAGCAGGCCCACGGCGGTGCGGTACGCCCCCCGCTCCTCCGCCCAGAGTGCCGCGTGATAGCATGCGAGCGCCACCGCCTCCAGCGTGTCGTCGTCCGGCTCCGGCTCGCGCAGCAGGCGGCGCAGCACCCGCAGCGAGGGGCGGAGCCCCGCGTCCACCTCGTCCAGCACCCGTTCGGCGTCCGCCGTCTCCGGGGTGGAGCCCTCCGGCGGCGCGCCGTACCAGCCGCGCACGCGGCGCAGCGCCCGCCAGATCCCCAGCCCCTCGCGCTCAAGGCCTAGGGCGTCGAAGTCGGCGAGCACGTACAGGTACGGGAGCGGGCCGCTCTGGGAGATGCGGATCTTGGCGGGTGTGGGGGGAATGCACCGGGAACGCGGCATGAAGAGGCCGTGGCGGAGGAGGGTGTCCGTTTACGTCCGCAAGCTGGTGCATATTATAGTGGACAAAATGGACACACAAGTGCCGCCGCGTTCGGATGGGCCGAGGGCGGCGCCGCGTGCCCCTACGGGCCGCGCGCCAGCTCCCCTCCCAGCGCCTCCTGCCGCGTCACCGCCCGCCGAACCAGCTCCGAGTACCGCTCCGCCTCCCGCGCCTTCCGCTCGAACGCCTCCGCGCCCCGCTCGTCCTGGCCGTTCTCGCGTACGTGCCGCGCCACGTGCCGCAGCATGAGCATCCCTTCCTCCATGGAGCGGATTGCGCTCCAGAGCGTGTCCTCCATCGAGTCGGACACCGCCGTCAGCAGGCTCTCCATGGAGTACGCGTGCCCCGTGTGGCAGCGGAAGCGCGGGACACCTCCCTCTCCCACGCTCACCAGCACCCCGTGGCACTCGGGGCAGGTGAAGGGGGTGAGCGGGCCCAGCTTCATGACCCCGGCCTGCAGCGCGTTGTCCTCGACGGCGATGCGCGTCTCCACCTCCAGGGCCTCGGACGCGGCGGGCTCCTCTTCCGCGGGGGGCTCCCGCGTCAGGCGCACCAGCAGCGGCGCGAGGTCCGACACCCGGGCCACGCCGTCCACCTCCACGTGGCGGAGGGCGCTGCGGGGCATGGACGGGTACAGGGCCTCCTCCGGGTCCTGCACCACCGCCGCCCCCCCGCGCCGCTTCACCGCCCACAGCCCCGCGGTCCCGTCGTCCAGGCGCCCGGTGAGGATCACCCCCACCACCCGCGGCCCGAAGAAGTACGCCGCGGACCGGAAGAGCGGGTCGATGGCCGGGCGGCTCATGTTCTCGCGGGGGCCGCGCGTCACCCGCACCCGGTCGCGCTCCAGGACGAGGTGGTGGTCCGCGGGGGCCACGTAGACCCGCCCCGGGGCGATGGGCTCGCCGTCGCGGGCGTGCTCCACCGGGAGCGCGCAGTCTCCCTGGAGGATCTGGGGAAGGAACCCGGGCCCGTCCGCCGCCACGTGCATCACCACGAAGACCGACGCGTCCAGCCCCGCGGGGAGGCCGGCGGCGAGGGTGCGCAGCGCCGCCACCCCTCCCGCGGACGCACCGACCACGATGATGTCTCGCTTCAAGGGGAACTCCGTGCCGCGGGGAAAGTACCGGCGGGCTCAGTCTCCGCGCGGCGCAAGATCTGCACCCTCGGCACGCTGGGCGGGTCCGGCGGCCCGCTCCACGGCCGCAGCGTGGGCCGGGTCGTCCAGCGCGCCGCGCGAGAGGCGGAGGACGGCGTCCACCTGCGCCCGAACGGTGCCGTGGTGCCGCTCCGGGAGGAGCGCTTCGAGCTTCCCCAGCACGTTCAGCAGCCGCTTGGGGATGGCCGGGTTCGAGGCGCCGAAGTGGGCGATCTGGTCGAAGGCAAGGCCCAGCGCCCGCTCGAAGGTGGTGTAGCGGGCGATGAAGTGCACCACGCCGTGCTCCGTCCGGCGCGCCCGCGGCGGCCGGCGCGCCCCGAAGGCCAGCAGGATCTCGCCCAGGCGGTCGATGCAGTGCATGGCGGTGGTCGGGTCGTTGATCCCGGGCGAGAGCGCCTTCACCGCGATGTCCGAGATCTCGATGATCCCGAACTCCACGTCCTGCTCCGGCGTGCGCTCCGGCCCCAGCACGAAGGCCGTGCGGACCCCCGCCACCAGCTCGTCGTCCACCGCCTCCGGGGGCGCTACCGAGGCGAGCGCCTCCCCCGCGACCACGAAGTCCCCCATCTGCGGCACCATGGCGATCACCCGCCCCCCACGCTCCCCGAGCTGGAACAGCGCCGCCGAGTCCACCGCCTGGAGGTAGCCGGACTCCGCCGCCGTCACGGGTGCGGAGTCGTGCTCCGGGGGGCGGGGGTCCGGGACCTCCACCTCGTCCGCGTGCCCCACCTGGTCGGGGAAGAGGCGCTGCACGTCGCGCAGCGTCTCCATCGCCACGCGGTCCAGGATGGCCGACACCTGGATTGAGCGCGCCGCGTGGCTGATGAAGAAGATCAGGCAGCCGATGCTCACCATCACCAGCAGCACCGCCCCCGTCACCGCCACCCGGGGGACGAACCCCTCCTCCCCGTCCGCGCCGCCGTAGATGGTGCGGAGCACCAGGATGGTGTATGCGAAGGTGCCGATGAACACCCCCAGCACGAGCTGGTTGGCGCGGTCCGCCGTGAAGTTGCGGAGCACGCGGGGGGTGAACTGGCTGCTCGCGAGCTGCAGCGCCACGATGGTCACGGAGAAGACCACGCCCGTCACCGTGATGAGCCCCCCGGCGATGGCGCTGAGCACCCCCCGCGCCCCCTCCGCGCGCCCGGCGAAGATCCAGGAGGGGCCCAGCTCCGGGAGCAGATCCCCGCCCCGCTCCGCCTCGGTGAGCGCCACCGCAATGCCGGCGGCCGCCAGGGTGAGGACGCCCGGGAGGAACCACAGGCTGTCCCGCACCTTCACCCAGACCATCGTCAGCCGTGCCAGCATCGCGTCGCTCCGCTCGGGGTCCGCGGGGCCGGCGGGGCACTCCGCGTGCCATCCGCCGCGCCGCTCCTCATGCGCCACACTCCACGGGAGGCGCGATTCTCGCGGGCGCGCCGCGGCGAACCCCGCAAACGTCCATCCACCCGCACGAGCCCAGGATGCACAGGCCCTTGACCGACGACGAGCTGGAAGAGATCGAGCAGCGGGCCGAGCGCGCCACGCCCGGGCCCTGGGAGGCCGGGGTGCGCTACGAGCGCTTCGGCGTCAACGAGGGCGTCCGGCCCGGCGAGGGACCCTTTTCCTTCCTCCCGGTGGGGCGGTGCTATCAATGCGCGCAGAGTGGTGAAGCCCCCGTCGCCCTGGAGCGCGACCGCTTCGGGGCCGTGTACCACGTGCACCGGGTGGTCACCGACGCGGCGCGGCCGGCGTCCCGGTGGCGCACCATCTCCAGCGCGGCCACCCGCGAGCTGGTGGTGGAGAGCTACGAGGGGATGATCTCCGCGGGGATCCAGCCCCGGGACGCCCGCTTCATCTCGCACGCGCGGACGGACGTTCCGCGGCTCGTGGCCGAGGTGAAGCGGCTCCGCGCCGCGCTGGCGGCGCTGGACGGCCTGCGGCAGAGCACGGAGGCGGTGCAGCGCACCACGGCCGCCCTGCGGGAGGAGGCGCAGCGGCTCAGGGTAGAGCGCGACGAGACGCTGGCGGCGATGCGCCGCACGCGCGGCGAGCTGCAGGCGGTCGGGCGCTTCTCCGCCGGCCCGAACGGCGCGCGCAGGGGAAGCAACTGAGCCGGGGATCTCTTCCTGATCGGATTTGTATCTACGACAGACCGGAATGAATCCCGGACTTCAGGAATTCAGCGGGTCCTATGAGGCGTTCGACTGGGATGAAGCGAAGCGTCTCCGGACCCTCGAAGAGCGCGGAATCGATTTCGCCGATGTCGCGCGCTTCTTCTTCGGCCGCGTGCCCTTCTACCGGAGGCGCGCCGACCGGCAGGGGGAAGAGAGATGGCAGGCCTTCGGGCCTCCCTGGGATAAAGAAGCAGGCATAGAGCTGCTGTCCGTCGTATACACCGAAAGGGACGATGGCTCGCTCTGCTGGATCGTCTCCGCGCGTGCAGCGAGTGCAAAGGAACGGGAGAACTACCATGCCGAGTTACAAGCGAGATGAGCTGCCGGAGGGGCGCACCGACTGGGCTCGTGTCCGCTCCATGCCGGACGAGGAGAAGCAGGCGATCGCGGAGTCGGACACGGACAACCCCCTCTGGACGCGCGAAGCGTTCGAGGAGGCGGAGCTGGTTCTGCCTGGAGGACACAACCAGGTCTACGTCTCCATGCGAGTGGACCAGGAGGTGCTGGATGCCTTCAGGGCGGCTGGGCCGGGCTACCAGACCCGCATGAGCGACGTTCTGCGTAGCTGGGTGCGCGGGGAGCTGCGGCCCGTGGAGCGGCACGATCGCGTCGAGCGCCTCCCCGACAGCGCACACGGCAGATGAGGTTTACGTCGCGAGACGTCCGGCGCGCCGCTCAGGTGTAGGCCGGCTGCGCCTCGCCCCCCCGCTCGGCCTCGTCGCTGGTGCCGCCGTCCAGCAGGACTCCGCGGATCAGCTCCGCCCGCGACCTGGCGTCCTCCTCCTCGTGCCGGTACCGCGCGGCCAGCTGCGGATGGCCGCGCCGCTCCATCCGCTCCGCCATCCCGTGGGCGAGGGAGGCGCGCTCCTCCAGCGCCTGGAGGGCGGCCCAGAGGGCCGCCTCCATGGCGGTCGCCTGCTCCGACAGCAGCGTCTCCGGCGAGAAGGCGTGCCCCACGCGGCAGCGGTAGCGCACCAGCTCGCCCTCCTGCAGCGCCCAGAGCGCGCCGTGGCACTCCGGGCAGGTGTAGCCGGAGGGGGAGCCCGCCCGGTCGTCGCCCGGGGCATGCGCTTCGATCTCCACGGGATCGGGCCCTTCTCGGGTGTGGTCGGGCACGTCGCCTCCTGGTGGCTGCATCGCCTCCGTGTTCGCCAGGCGCGCCAGGAGCGGCGCGATCCCGGCCAGCGGGAGCACGTGGTCCACCTCCACGTTCTCCACGGCGCTCCGGGGCATCCCGGCGAACAGCGCCTCTTCCGGGTCCTGCGCCACGGCCACCCCGCCCCGCTCCCTGACGTGGTGGAGCCCGGCCGTGCCGTCGTCCAGCATCCCCGAGAGCACCACCCCCACCACCCGCGCGCCGTACGCCGCCGCCGCCGTGCGGAAGAGCGGGTCCACGGCCGGGCGGGCGCCGTTCTCGCGCGGGCCGCGCACCAGGCGCACGAAGCCGCGCTTGACCAGCAGGTGCCACCCCGGCGGCGCCACGTACACGCGGCCGGGCTCGATCCGGTCGCCGTCGCGCGCGTGCGAGACGCGCAGCGCGGTGCGCCGGCCCAGGATGGCGGGGAGCGCGCTGGTCCCCCGCTCCGGCACGTGGAG
The DNA here is from genome assembly GCA_035936415.1 of Longimicrobiaceae bacterium. NCBI lineage: Bacteria > Pseudomonadati > Gemmatimonadota > Longimicrobiia > Longimicrobiales > Longimicrobiaceae > Longimicrobiaceae bacterium. The sequence continues at coordinate 5,652 of DASYWD010000436.1, read as the reverse complement.
CACCACGAAGAAGCTGGCCGGGGTGTCCGCCGGGAGGAGGGAGAAGAGCTGCACGAGCGCCTCTACCCCCCCGGCCGACGCCCCGATCACGACGACGTCATGTCCCTGCACGTTCCCCCCATGGTCTGACACGGCCGCGCGCACGTGCCCCCCTCCAGCAGGGCACGTGGCGTGCCGCGGCGGCAAGCCATCCGTTCCGTCCTTGACTGCCCCGCCCCGCGCGCAGAGTATTTACATACCCTGAACGGTCCGCACCCTCTGCGCGCCGTCTCCCGGACCTCCGCGACGTCGAATGACTGCACCGGAAACCGACGCCTCCTTCGAGGCCCTCCTCGAGTACCTCAAGACCGACCGCGGCTTCGACTTCACCGGGTACAAGCGCTCCACCCTGCTGCGGCGCACCCGCAAGCGGATGGAGGAGGTGGGGATCGGCGGCTTCGACGAGTACCGCGGCTACCTGGAGGCCCATCCGCAGGAGTTTCCCCAGCTCTTCAACACCGTCCTCATCAACGTCACCGGCTTCTTCCGCGACCCGGAGGCGTGGGATGCGCTGGCGCGCGAGCTCCGCGCCCGCCTGGACGCGGGCAAGCGCGCGGGCGAGCCCATCCGCGTCTGGAGCGCCGGGTGCGCCTCCGGCGAGGAGCCCTACACCCTGGTGATCCTCCTGGCCGAGATGCTGGGGATGGAGCGCTTCCGCGAGCAGGTGAAGGTGTACGCCACGGACATGGATGAGGAGGCGCTGGCGCACGCGCGCCAGGGGAGCTACACGGAGGAGGAGCTGGAGGGCGTCCCCGCCGAGCTGCGGGACCGCTACTTCGACCCCTCCGGCGGCCGTTACGTCCTGCGCGCGGACCTGCGGCGCTTCGTGATCTTCGGGCGCCACGACGTGGTGCAGGACGCGCCCATCTCGCACCTGGACCTCCTGGTGTGCCGGAACACGCTCATGTACTTCAACGCCGAGGTGCAGGGGCGCATCATGAGCCGCTTCCACTACGCGCTGAACGACCGGGGGCTGCTCTTCCTGGGGAGGGCGGAGATGGGGCGCGCGCACGGCAGCCACTTCGCGCCGGTGGACCTCAGGGCGCGCATCTTCGAGAAGGTCCCCCGGGCCGGCCTGCGCGACCGGCTCCTGGCGCTCGGCCGCCCGGAGGCGTCGGCCGCCGGGGCGCGGACGGCGCACCAGCTCCGGCTCCGCGAAGCCGCGCTCGACGCGGACCCGGTGGCTCGCGTCCTGGTGGACGTGGGCGGCGCCGTCGTCTCCGCCAACACCGCGGCGCGGCGCCTGTTCGCCCTCACCGCGGACGACACGGGGCGTCCGCTGCAGGACCTCACCTTCTCCTACCGCCCGGTGGAGCTGCGCTCCCGGATCGAGCAGGTGTACTCCGAGAGGAGGCCCGTGCACGTGCCGGGGGTGGAGTACCCCACGGCCGAGGGGGAGCTGCGCACCTTCGACGTCCACGTCCTCCCGCTCCTGGCGGACGACCGCCTGCTGGGGGTGAGCGTCGCCTTCAGCGACGTCACCGAGCACCACCGGCTCCGCGTCGAGGTCGAGGAGGCCAACCAGGAGCTGGAGACGGCCTTCGAGGAGCTGCAGAGCACCAACGAGGAGCTGGAGACCACGAACGAAGAGCTGCAGAGCACCGTCGAGGAGCTGGAGACCACGAACGAGGAGCTGCAGAGCACCATCGAGGAGCTGGAGACCACGAACGAGGAGCTCCAGTCCACCAACGAGGAGCTGGAGACCATCAACGACGAGCTGCACCGCCGCACCGGCGAGCTGAACGTCGCCACCGCCTACGTCGACTCCATACTGGGGAGCCTGCGGGTGGGGGTGGCCGTGCTCGACCAGGCGTCGGGCATCCGCCTGTGGAACGGGAGGGCCGAGGAGCTGTGGGGGCTCCGCGCCGACGAGGTGGAGGGCACCGCCTTCCAGAGCCTGGACATCGGCCTCCCCGTGGAGCGGCTCAAGGCGCCGATCCGCGCCTGCCTGGAGGAGCGCTCCGAGTTCCAGGAGGTGGTGCTCGACGCGGTGAACCGCCGCGGGCGGCCCATCCGCTGCAGGATCACCTGCGTCCCGCTGGCGGGCCCGGAGGCCGAGGCGCGCGGGGTGGTGGTGCTGATGGAAGAGTGGATGGGGACGGCCGCGGAGGCGTGAGCGGCCGGCCGGTGCGGGCTTTGCAATCACCGAACGGTGTTTGGCTCCACATCCCACCCGTGGGCGGAAGCGCATGCAGTCCGACGACATCGTGAGGCGCCAGATCCGCTCCGCGCAGCGGCGGATGGAGGCGCTCGCCCGGAGCACCCGCGAGGCCCCCCCGGAGGCGCACGCGTTCGTGGACAGCGCCCTCCACGAGCTGCAGACGGCCATGGAGGAGCTGCGGGTCACGGAGGAGGAGCTGCGGCAGCAGAACGAGGCGCTGGCCGCCTCGCGCGAGGCGCTGGAGACGGAGCGCGAGCGCTACCGCGACCTCTTCCACTCCGCCCCGGACGCCTACCTCGTCACCGACTGCGCCGGGGTGATCCGGGAGGCGAACCGGGCAGCCGCGGCGCTGCTGGGCGTGGCCGAGACGCGCCTGGCGGGGAAGCCGCTCGCCCTGTTCGTGGACGCGGAGCACCGCCGCGACTTCCGCGCGCGCCTCGCGCAGCACCCCGCCGGGGGCGGGGTGCAGGAGTGGGAGTTCCGCATCCGCTCCCGCGGGAGCGAGGCAGTGGACGCCTCGTGCACGGTGGGGCTGATCCGCGACCGTGCCGGCGGGGTGGAGGGGCTCCGCTGGCTGCTCCGCGACGTGACGGAGCGGAGGCGCCTGGAGACCGAGCGCGCCGCCCGCGCCGCGGCGGAGACGGGTCGCGAGCGGGTGGAGGCCATCCTGGAGAGCATCGCCGACGGCTTCCTGGCGCTGGACGCCGACTGGCGCTTCGCCTACGTGAACCGGGCCGCCGAGTTCCTGCTGCAGCGGGACCGCGCCGAGCTGCTGGGGAAGACCTTCACGGAGGCGTTCCCCGACGACGTGCGGCGCGTGGGCGCGGAGCTGGAGCGCGCCCGCCGCGAGCACGACGTTGCCGAGTTCGAGGAGTTCCACCCCTCGCTGGGCTCCTGGCTGGAGTACCGCGCCTTCCCCGCGGACGGCGGGCTCACCCTGTACGTGCGCGACGTCACCGACCGCCGGGTGGCCCAGGAGGAGCTGCGGACCAGCGAGGAGCGCCAGCGGGTGGCGCTGCGCGCGGCGCGCATGGCGCACTGGGACTGGGACCTCCGGAGCGGCGTGGTGCACTGGAGCCCGGAGCACAACCGGATGATGGGGCTCCCCGCCGGGCAGTCGAGGGGGAGCTACGAGGCGTTCATGGAGCGCGTCCACCCCGACGACCGCGAAGCGCTGGCGGAGACGCTCCGGCCCGCGCTGGAGGCCGGCGAGGACTTCGCGACGGAGTTCCGGGTGGTGCACCCGGACGGCCGGCGCCGCTGGATCGCCGGGTACGGCCGCCCCCTCCCCGGCGAGGACGGCCGCCCCGCGCGCATGGTGGGGGTGGTCCGCGACGTCACCGAGCGCAAGGAGGCGGAGGAACGGGACCGCTTCCTGGGCCGCGTGAGCGACGTGCTGGCGTCCTCCCTGGACTACCGCAGCACCCTGCAGACCCTGGCGACGCTCTGCGCCGGGTCGCTGGCGGACTACTGCCTGGTGCAGGTGGAGGAGAAGGGCGAGCTCCGGGCGCCCGGGGTGGCCCACGCGGACCCGGCGCGCGCGGAGATCCTGCGCGGGATGATGCGGCGCTTCCCGGTGGACCCGGCCGGCCCCCACCCCGCGGTGCGCGCCATCCGCACCGGGGAGCCGCAGCTCCTGGCGGAGGTCCCCCCCTCGCTCCTGGCGGAGGTCGCCGGGTCGCCGGAGCACCTGGAGATGCTCCAGGACCTGGGGCTCACCTCGGCCATCGTGGTCCCGCTGCAGGCGCGGGGGCGCACGCTGGGCGCCATCAGCCTGGCCCGCACCGGCGGCGCGCCGTACGGCGCCGGGGAGCTGGCGGTCGCGGAGGAGGTGGCGCGCCGGGCCGCGCTCGCTGTGGACAACGCCCGTCTGTACGAGGAGGCGCGGCAGGCCGCCCGCGCCCGCGACGAGGTGCTGGCGGTGGTCTCGCACGACCTGCGCAACCCGCTGCACGCGGTGCTCCTGGCCGCCACCATCCTGGAGGACCTGACCCAGCCCGGGCAGTGGACGGAGCGCGACCTGAAGCAGCTCCACGTGATCCGCCGCTCCGCCGAGCAGATGACCGGGCTGATCCAGGACCTGGTGGAGGTGATCGCCCTGGAGCAGGGCGCCCCCGCGCTGCACCTGGCGCGGCTGGACGCGGCGGCGCTCCCGGCGAGCGTGGGGGAGCTGTTCCACGCGCAGGCCGAGGAGCGCGGGATCCACCTGGTGGTGGAGACCGCGCCGGGCCTCCCCCCGGTGGAGGCCGACCGTGGCCGGGTGCTGCAGGTGTTCTCCAACCTGGTGGGGAACGCGCTGAAGTTCACTCCCTCGGGAGGAACGGTCACGGTGCGCGCCGAGGCGGCCGAGGGCCGGGTCCGCTTCTCCGTATCCGACACCGGTCCGGGGATCCCCCCGGAGCACCTCCCCCGCCTCTTCGACCGGTTCTGGCAGGCGGACCGCAGCCGCGCGGGCGGCCTGGGGCTGGGGCTCGCCATCGCGCGGGGGATCGTGGAGGCGCACGGCGGGAAGATCGAGGTGGAGAGCGCTCCCGGAGAGGGGACCACCTTTTCCTTCACCCTCCCGGCCCTTCCCTTCTAGAGCGTGGTGTTCGCGCGTTGCCCCGCAGCTCGCCGTCGTGGCCCACAACGGCGAGCAGGCCCGATCACGTGTGGTCGGGCTTGTTTATTTATGGCAGTGCCTCCATATTCCACCAATGCCGCAGCGCCGGAAGGATCTCAAATTCATCGGGTCATCCAAGCGCGACCTGCAGCAGATGCCCGCCGACGTCCAGGACGTCTTCGGCTCCTCGCTCCTGGATGCGCAGTACGGCGACACCCCCTACGGGGCGCGAGCCTTCGGTGAGGGCCTGCCCAGCCAGATCATGAAGATCGCGGAGGACTTCGAGCGCGACACCTACCGCGCCGCCTACACGGCCGCATTTCCCGAATGCGTCTACGTACTCCACGTCTTCAAGAAGAAGTCGAAGAGCGGAATCGCCACCCCGAGGGCCGACAAGGAGCTGATCCTGGCCCGCTTCAAGCGGGCTCGCGCGCATTACGAGGAGCACTACGTGAAAGCCCGGAGGGCCGAATGAGCGACGACCTGACCGTCCACGACAGCTCTGGCAACGTCTTCGAGGACATGGGAATGCCCGAGGTGAGCCTCCGCCTCGCAAAGGCCGAGCTCGCGCGTGCCATCCGGAACGTGCTCAGGGAGCGCGATCTCACCCAGACGGAGGCGGCACGCATCCTGGGCGTGACACAGCCCGACGTGTCCAACCTGCTCCGGGGGAAGCTCGCCCGCTTCAGCGAGAAGAAGCTCGAGGATTTCCTGCTGAGGCTCGGGATGGATGTCACCGTGAGGATCACCCCCTCCCGGTCAGAGCACGGCCGGCGCCTCGTGGAGATCGGGTAACCACGAGCCGCACCGGCCCACCAACCAAGAGCGCCGCCCCGGACCTGGCCGGGGC
>DASYWD010000435.1 GCA_035936415.1 Longimicrobiaceae bacterium | reverse complement strand
GCCGTACACCATCACGCCGCGGCTGCGCAGCCGGCCGAGCGTGGAGGCGGGGAGGCGGGCGCGCAGGACGATCTCCGCGCCCTTGTCCTCGCGCTCCAGCACCTCGCCGTCGCGGTAGATCTCGGCCAGCATCCCGCCCTGGGTGGAGGAGAGGGTGATGCGCACGTCGGGGCGCAGCTCGCGCACCTTCCCCAGCAGCATCTCGCGGAGCGGCTCCAGCCCGCCCTCCTCCACCGTGGAGACGAAGACGGCCGGGGTGCCCTGGTACGAGGGGGAGCGCGCCCGCAGCGCCTCCTCCTCGCCATGCGTGAGGCGGTCCACCTTGTTGAACACCAGCACGGTGGGGTGGTCCTGCAGCCCCAGGTCCGCCAGCACCTCCTCCACGACCTCCTTCTGCTCCTCCCACCCGGGGTGCGAGGCGTCGATCACGTGCAGCAGGAGGTCGGCCTCGGCGGCCTCTTCCAGCGTCGCGCGGAAGGAGGCGACCAGGTGATGCGGAAGCTTGCGGATGAAGCCGACGGTGTCGGTGAGGAGCACCTCGGCGCCCTCGCCCACCTCCACCGCGCGCGTGGTGGGGTCGAGCGTGGCGAAGAGCCGGTCCTCCACGAACACGTCGGAGCCGGACATCCCCCGCAGGACCGAGGACTTCCCGGCGTTGGTGTACCCCACCAGCGCTGCCCGGAGCACGCCCTCGCGCCCCTTCCGCTGGGTGGCGCGCTGCCGGGCGACGTGCTCCAGCTCGCCCTTCAGCCGCGCGATGCGGTGGTCGATGAGCCGGCGGTCGGTCTCCAGCTGCGTCTCGCCGGGGCCGCGCATGCCGGGACCGGAGCGCGACCGCGAGAGGTGCGTCCACATGCGGGTGAGGCGCGGACGCATGTACTGGAGCTGCGCCAGCTCCACCTGCATCTTCGCCTCGGAGCTGCGGGCGCGGGTGGCGAAGATGTCCAGGATCAGCTCGGCGCGGTCCATCACCCGCGTCCCGGTGAACTGCTCCAGGTTGCGCCCCTGCGCCGGGGAGAGCTCGTCGTCGAAGATGATGAGGGTGGCCTCGTTCTCCTCGAGCAGCTGCTTCAGCTCCTCCGCCTTCCCCTCGCCGATGAAGTACTTGGGGTTGGGCTTGTCGATCTTCTGGGTGAGCGTGCCCACCACCTCCGGCCCGGCGGTGTCGGTCAGGCGCCCCAGCTCCTCCAGGTGCTCCTCGGCGAGCTGCTGCGGGAGCCCCTTCTCCGGCGCCCCGACGAGGACCGCGCGCTCGCGCGGCTCCTCCAGCTCGATCAGTTGCTTGGTGCTGATGTTCCGTTCTCCAGTTTCGGTTGCCGGCCCGGACGTCACCGGAGCGTGAGAAATTCAGTGACGGTCATCCCTAAGTCCTTCGCGATCACGCGAAACAGCCGACGAACTCCGCATCCATCTCCGGCTCGCCGTCCTCCAGAAGCATTTCGATCACTTCCCTGAGGTTCCGATTCAGCTCGTCGAGAGAGTCTCCCTGTGAGTGGACCCCCGGGAATCCCGGTACGTACCCCACGTAGACCCCGGACTCGGGATCACGCTCCACGGCCGTAAACGTCCTCATCGAGTGCTCCTTTCAGGCGGCTCGTCCATTCCATCCGTGCAGAGACCAGTACACCTGAGCCCGCATCCGGTTTGCCGTGCAGCGGCAACTGTAGGGCCCCGGACCGGGTGCGGAAGTTGCCGACGACCGCCCCGGACCCCTCACCTCCAAGATGCGATGCGACACCTCCACCGCGCCACCCGCACCGTCGCCGCCCTCCTGGCGGTGGCGTCCAGCGCCGCCTGTGAGACGACCGGCGCCCCCGCGCGCGTGGAGGCTCCCGCCGACAGCGCCGCGGGCGAGGTGGCCTTCGAGCTCGCCGGCCCGACCGACGCCGCGATCATCGTGCCGGTGTTCATCAACGGCCAGGGGCCGTTCGACTTCGTGCTGGACACCGGGGCCACGCTCACCTGCCTGGACGCGGAGGCGTCCCGCCGCCTGGAGCTGCCGGAGCGGCGCGGGGCGATCGGAATGGGCGCGGGGGTCGGCGGCGCGGGACGGATGCGTCTGGTGCGGATCGATTCGATCCGGGTCGGCTCGGCGCGCGCGGAGGACCTCACCGGGTGCGAGGTGGACCTCCGCCACGCGGCCCGGGTCGGCGTGGACGTGGACGGCCTCCTGGGGCTCAACTTCCTGAAGCCGTTCCGCGTCACGCTCGACTTCCAGCGGGAGGTGCTCATCCTGCACGAGCCGTAGCGCCGCGTCCCGCCGTCCATCCCCCGGCGGCGGCCTCCGGCCCCCGCCGCTCCGCCGCTCGTCCCGGGGCCGTTTCCCGGGCGTGCCGGGCGGCCCATCCTCCCCGCGGCAACACCACCCGATTCATCCAACCAGAGGGGAGCCATGGGCTCGATCCAGACCACCGCACTCGCGCTGGTGCTCGCCGCGTACGCGGCACTGTGGGCGCCGGGAGCAGCACGCGCGCCGAAGCCGAAGCCGGCGCAGACGCCCCGCGGCGACGTGGTGATCGTCGCGAACCAGAGGGACGCCACGGTGCACCTGGTGGAGGCCGCGACGGGGCGGCGCCTGGCGCGGATCCCGACGCCGCCGGGGCCGCACGAGGTCGCCGTCTCGGGCGACGGGCGCTGGGCCGTCGTGAGCATCTACGGGGACCGGGAGACCGTGGGCAGCTCGCTCCTGGTGGTCGACGTGGAGAAGCTCGCCGCCGCGCGCACCATCCAGCTCGAGTCCTACCGCCGCCCGCACGACCTGGCCTTCCTCCCGGGCGACAGCGTGCTCGCCGTCACCGCGGAGGCGGACCGCGCCGTGCTCCTGGTGGACTTCGCCTCCGGCCGCGTCCGAAGGGTGCTCCCCACGGGGCAGCCGCTCTCGCACACGCTCGCCCTGGGTCCCGGGGCGCGGCGGATCTACACCGCGAACGTGGCGGCCGGGAACGCGTCGGAGATCGACGCGGAGACCGGCGAGGTCGTGCGCACCTACGCCGCGGGGCCCGGGAGCGAGGGGATCGCCGTCACCCCGGACGGGAGCCAGCTCTGGGTGAGCAGCCTTGCCGCGGGGACCGTCTCCGTGTTCGACCTGCGGAGCGGCGACGTGGTCGCGACCCTGCCCACGCCGGGGCACCCGTACCGCGTCGCCATCACCCCGGACGGCCGCCGCGCGCTGGTCCCCGCGCCGATGCAGGACCGCCTGCGCATCTTCGACGTGGCGACGCGCGAGGAGACGGTGGTGCCCATTCCCGGGGGACCGGGCGGCGCCCGCGTCTCGCCGGACGGGAAGACCGCCTACCTCCCCCTCAACGGGGCATCCGGGATCGCCGTCGTCGACCTGGAGAGCAGCACCCTCCTGCGGACGCTCCCCGCGGGCGAGGGGCCGGACGGGATCGGCGTCTCCGGCTTCTTCCGCGGGCGCTGACCCGGCCGAAAGCGCCGCGGGCGAGCGGACACGTGGTCCCGCTCGCCCGCGGTTACAGGTCAGGGCGTCTTGCGTCACCGGCCACTCGCTCACGCAGCAGCGCTGAACGAGATGTCGACCGTCCCGGTCGGTCTCTCGCCGTGCTCGATCCGGTCAGCGACCACGTGCAGGGCAAGCGCCTGAACGCGCGCCACGGCCTCCTCGCGCGTGTCCCCGTATACGATTACTCCCGGGAGGTCGAGGATCTCGGCGATCCAGCGCCCATCCGCCTTGCGGTCCGTCTCGATGGTAAATCGCATCTCCGGCTTCCTCTCCCGCGGACCTGCTTTGGCAGGGAGACGCGGATCCGCGTTACCGCGATCCCGCCATGGTGAACGTCCCGCGCTTGCGGAAGGGGACGGCGCGGGTGCCGACGGGGGTGCCCACGTCCACCTCGCCCACGGCGCGGTAGTGGAAGGTCCCGTTGCGGAGGATGGACGACGCGGCGCCACCCAGCCCGGAGTAGGTGAACTCCACCGGGATCTGCACCGTCTCGGTGGCGCGGGCGCCGACGGAGAAATCCTGGTCGAAGGTGCCGGAGGCGAAGTCGATCCAGGCGGTGTCGCTCCCCGCGCCGGGGTCGCGCACGGCGAGGTCGTACCGCAGCCGCTCCGCGTTCAGCGCGAAGCGGTTGGGGTTGTCCACCCGCACGTTCACCAGCAGCGTTCCGCCGCGAATGCCCAGCCCGCCGAGCTGTACCCCCTCCAGCGTCACCTCGGGCTGGCGGAAGCCGAAGCTCCCGCAGGCGGTCACCAGCAGCACCAGCGCCAGCGAGAAGGCGGCGCGAATCGTCGAGCGTGTCATATCTTCAACCTCATGTTCTTCGTTTCGAACTGCACCGTTTGGAATCCTCCCGGCACCCCTCGACTCCGGCCCCTCTCCACAAAGGGAGGAGGGGAGCACTACGGGGCTCCAGCCGTTCATCCCCTCTCCCAGACTTGGGAGAGGGTGGCGGCTCTCAGGCCGCCGGGTGAGGGCCGGCTCCCAGCTCCAGCGTCGGCGCGGCGCGCCAGGCCTCCCACTCCGCGCCCTCCAGCGACGCCCAGCGGGCGCCCGGACCGAGGAGGATGCCGCGGCCGCACCACTCCGCCACCAGCTCCAGGTCGTGGCTGGAGAGGAGGACGGCGGCGCCCTGCGCGCGGCGGCGGTCCAGCTCCTCCACCACCCGGCGCACGGAGGGAGCGTCCAGCCCGTTCAGCGCCTCGTCCAAGAGGATGGCGCGGGGGCGGTGCAGCAGCGCCACGATGATCGCCGTCTTGCGCCCCATCCCCTGCGACAGCTCCCGGCAGAGCAGCTCCTCCGCGCCGCGGAGCCCCAGGAGCGCCAGGAGGCGCCCGGCCTCGTCGGCGGCCTCCGTCTCTGGCAGGTTGCGGGCCGCGGCGACGAAGCGCAGCAGCTCCGCCACGGTCAGCTCCTCGTAGAGGAACGGGCGCTCCGGGACGAAGCCCATACACCCCGCCGCGCTCCGGGGATCCGAGAAGGGGTCCGCTCCGCAGATCCGCACCGTGCCGCGGTCCGGGAGGCGGTCGCCGGTCAGGCACCCCAGCAGCGTGCTCTTCCCGGCGCCGTTGGAGCCCAGCAGCGCGACGCACTCGCCGGGGCGCACGGCGAAGCCCACGTCCCGCAGGACGGGGCGCCCGCGGTACGCCTTGCCGATCCCGCGCACCTCCAGCACGGCCGTGCCCTCCACGCTCACCTCCCCGCCGCTGCGACCGAGACCGCCGCGGCGGCGCCGCTCACGGCGGCCGCCGCGAGGAGCCACTCCCACCCCGGGCC
>DASYWD010000434.1 GCA_035936415.1 Longimicrobiaceae bacterium | reverse complement strand
GGGGCGGGGGGCCCGGCGCCGCGGTCGGCCGTGGACTCCGGCCTGCGGCTACGACTCCTGCGCCGCCAGCGTGGCCCGGAGCGCACGCAGGCTCGTCCGCTCCGCGTGCTCCAGCAGGCGAGCGGGGAGGTCGGGCTCGCGCGTGCGCGCCTGGAGGCCGGCCTCCCCCGGCACGGAGCCCGCCACCTCCTCCCGGAGGATCTGGAACTCCCGGGCCAGCGCCTCCTCGCTCCAGCCCAGGCGGGCGCGCTGCTCCCCGTGGAGCATGGCAACGAGCCGCTGGATTTGCGTGCCCTCCCGGAGCAGCACGTACGGGTCGGCCGTCCCCTCCTCCAGGATCACGAGCGACTGCGCGACGTCCGCCAGCAGCGTGGAGAGGTGGTCCTCCACGTCCGCGGCCGGGAGCGTCGCGGCCCGGGGGACGAGCGGGTCCGCCCGGAGCCGCTCCACGAAGCCCACCAGGATCCGGTCGGCGTGCTCCCGGAGGGCACGGCCCACGCGGGCGAGGCTGTGGGGCTCGGAGTCCAGCTCCTGCACGATCTCGTCGACGCTGGGGCCCCGGCGCTGGCGCGTCGGCAGCCACAGCGTGAAGGTGGAGCCCCTTCCGACCTCGCTTTCCGCCGCCAGGTCTCCACCCATCAGCCGGGCGAGCTGGCGGCTGATGGTGAGCCCGAGCCCCGTGCCCCCCTGGGTCCGGGTGTGGCCCTGCTCGGCCTGCACGAAGGGCCGGAACATGCTCTCGACCTCCTGCGGCGCGATCCCGATCCCGGTGTCCTGCACGCGGATGTAGGCCCACGGCCCATCCTCGAAGAGCTGGGCTCCCGGATCGGGGCGGTCCCGGGTACCGCAGGTGACCCGGACCTCTCCGCCCGGGTCCGTGAACTTGATCGCGTTGGAGAGCAGGTTCACCAGGATCTGCCGCACCCGGTCCTCGTCCCCCACGTAGACGGTCCCCTCCTCGGCGGCGCAGCGGTCGGTGAGCGTGACCCCTTTCCGTACCGCCTGCGGGCCCACCATGGCGAGCGCGCTCTCCACCGCGTGGGCGGCGGAGACCCGCTCGTGCGCCACCTCCATGCGCCCGGCCTCCACCTTGGCCAGGTCCAGGATGTCCTCGACCAGGGCCAGCAGGTGCCGGCTGCTCGCGCGGACCCGCTCCAGCTGGTGGCGCTGGCCGTCGGTGACGGGTCCGGCGATCTCCATCTCCAGCAGATCCGTGTAGCCCGCGATGGCGTTGATGGGGGTGCGGATCTCGTGGCTCATGTTCGCGAGGAACTCGCTCTTGGCCCGGTTGGCCGCCTGCGCCTCCTCGCGCGCCTCCTCCGCCTCCCGGAACAGCCGGGCGTTGTCGATGGAGTACGCGATCCGCCGCCCCAGCTCCTGGAAGAGGGCGAGGTGGTCGCCGTCGAAGCGCCGTCCCGACTCGGCCTGCGCGAGCGCCAGCGCCCCCAGCGTCCTCCCCCGCGCGATGAGCGGCACGACCAGGTAGGACCGGGGATGGAGCTGCCGCAGCGTTTCCCTGGAGTCCGCGTCGTGCGCCATGGCCTCCAGGTGCTCGTCCGTGATCTCCGCGACCAGCTCGGGAGTCCCGGTCCGCATCACCCGCGCGGCGGGCATCTCCGAGTCCAGCTCGAGCGGGTTCCGGCGCATGAGCCCTTCGAACGCCTCCTGCTGCGCCGAGTTCGCGTGGGTCGCCTCCAGCCGGCGGACCTCCCCGCCCTCCAGCAGGTAGATCGTGCCGTAGTCGGCGAACTCGGGGACGAGCATGCGGGTGATCTTCTCCAGCGTGTCCTCGTCCCCCAGGGCGTGCGCGAGGATGCGCCCGGCCTCGGAGAGGAGGTGCTGCGCCAGCTCCGCCCGCCTGCGCTCCGAGACGTCCTGGAAGGTGCTCACGACGGCCAGCGTCTTCCCGTCGGCGTCCCGGACCGGCGCCGCGTTCACGGACAGGTGGGCGACGACGCCGTCTCCGCGCCGGTAGAGGACGTCCTCCTGGCGCACCGTCTCCCCCCGGAGGAGCGCCCGCGCGATCGGGTACTCTTCGGCCGTGTAGGGGGTCCCGTCCGGGTGGATGGCCCCGTACTCCGCGAAGGCGCGGTAGTCCTCCCGCACGATCGTCGGGTGGCCGAGGAACCGCTCTGCTTCCTCGTTGTGGTAGAGGAGCCTGCCCGAAGGGGCCTCGGCGATGGACACGCCCGAGGGCATCTGGTCCAGCACCGCGTCCAGCAGCGCCCGCTCGGCGGAGAGCTCCTTGAGCAGCCGTTCCCGCTCCTCCGCGTGCTCCCGGGCCTCCGTGACGTCCTCGGCGACGCCGAAGATGCCGGCGATGCGGCCTCTGACCCGGTACGGAATGGCGGTCACGCCGAGCAGCACCCTCTGCCCATCCGGCGCGTGGATCGCGGTCTCCACGTACTGCGGCTCGCCGGAGACGGCTTCGCGGAACGCGGCCACCGTGCGGTCCAGGCATTCGGGCGTGACCAGCGCCATGAAGGAGCTCCCGAGCAGCTCCTCCTCCCCACGCCCCGTGACCCGGACGGCGGGCCCGTTGACGGCGGTGAAGCGGCCCTCCAGGTCCAGCTCGTAGACCGGGTCGGGGTTGTTCTCGAAGAAGGCCCGGTACCGCTCCTCGCTGTCCTTGAGCCGCTCCTCGATGGCGCGGCGGACGCTCAGGTCCCGCGTCACCTTCCCGAACCCCAGGAGCGCGCCCCGGTCGTTGCGGATCGCGGTGATCACGACGCTGGCCCAGAAGCGGCTGCCGTCCTTGCGGACCCGCCAGCCCTCGTCCTCCAGCCGTCCCCGCTCCGCGGCCCGCGCGAGCACCTGCTCGGGATACCGGGCCTCCCGTGCCTCGGGCGGGTAGAAGACGGAGAAGTGCCCGCCCACGATCTCCTCCTCGGTGTAGCCCTTGAGCCGCTCGGCCCCGGTGTTCCAGCTCAGGACGCGCCCCCCGGGGTCCAGCATGAAGATGGCGTAGTCGGCCACGCACTCGACGAGGAGGCGGTACATCTCGTCGGAGCCTCGCAGCTCGTCCGCCGACCGGGCGGACGAGGAACAGTGCCGGGGTGGTCTGGTCATACGCAGCAGGACAGGGACTCCAGAGGACTCCGCCGGACGGAAGCGGCTGCTCCTGAGCAAACCGCCTGCCAGCCGCACCGGGCCGCGGGCGGGTGCGCGCGCTCCCCTCAGCTCCCGCGCCGGTCCTCCCCGCTCCTGCGGTCGTCTCCGATGCGCCGGTCGGCGCCGGTGCGGCGCTCCGGCGCGAGGTCGTCCTCGCCGGTGGCCGCCGGGAGCCAGAGCGTGAAGGTGGAGCCCTTGCCCGGCGTGCTCCGGACCGTGAGGCTGCCCGCCATGAGGTGCGCGAGGGTGCGGCTGATGGAGAGCCCCAGCCCCGTGCCCCTGCGGGTGCGCGTGTAGGTGCCGTCCACCTGCACGAAGGGCTCGAAGACCTGCTCCAGCATCCCGGCGGCGATTCCCACGCCGGTGTCTTCCACCTCCACCGCGAGCCACGGCCCCCCGTACGGAGACTCCACCTCCCGCGGAGCCTCCGCGTACACCCTGCAGCGGAGCCGGACCCACCCCTCTTCCGTGAACTTGGCCGCGTTGCTGAGCAGGTTCACCAGCACCTGCCGCACGCGGCCCTCGTCTCCCCAGAACTCCACCGCCGGATAGCAGTCCGTTTCGTCCGAGAGCTGGAGCCCCCGGCTCTCCAGCAGCGGCTGGACGATCCCGAGCGCCTCCTCCACGACCTCCCTGAGCAGCACGCGCTCGCGCTCGACCGTCATCTCCCCGGCTTCGATCCTCGCCAGGTCCAGGACGTCGTTGATCAGCGTCAGCAGGTGCTTGCCGCTCCCCCGGATCCGCGCCACGAATCCCCGCTGCTCCCCGGAGAGCGGCCCGGCCACCCCCGCGTCGAGGAGGTCCGTGTAGCCGATGACGGCGTTCAGCGGCGTGCGGATCTCATGGCTCATGGTGGCCAGGAACTGGCTCTTGGCGCGGTTCGCCGCTTCCGCCTCCTGTTTTGCCAGCACGACGTCGTTGATGTTGGCCGCCGCCCCGATCCAGGCCGTGATCTCGCCTCCCTCGCCGCGGACGGGCATCACCCGCACGCGGTGCCAGCAGTACTCGCTCTCGTGGTTCCGGAGCCGGTCCTCCACCTCGTAGGGGCTGCCCGCCGCGAACGCCTGCTCCCGCGCGGCGCGCACCTTTTCCTGGTCATCCGGGTGAATGGTCCCGCGCCACCCGCCCGCGACCAGTTCCTCCTGCGACAGCCCCGTGTACTCGCGGAACCGCAGGTTGAAGTACGCGGGGGTGCCGTCCGCCTCGTTGTACCACATCAGCTCGGGAGAGGCGTCCACCAGCAGGCGGAAGCGCCGCTCGCTCACCCGGAGCGCCGCCTCCGCCCGCGCATGCTCGGCCACCAGCGCCCGGATCTCGATCTCGGTGACGACGGACGCCGCGAGGTCCTGCAGCGTCGCGATCTCCGCCTCGGTCCACCGCCGGGGCTCCGAGTCGATCGCGCAGAAGGAGCCGAGCGCGTGGCCCCCCGACGTGATCAGGGGGATCCCCGCGTACGCGATCACGTCCAGGTCCCGGATCGCCAGGTTGTCCCGGACCAGGGGGTGCTCCCGTGCGTCCTCGATGACCAGGGGCTCACGCGCGTCGACCACGTGCTGGCAGAAGGAGTGGCTGAGCGGGGTCTCGCGGCGGGACGCCCAGGGCTCCGGCAGCCCCACGCAGCTCTTGAAGAACTGGCGGTCCTGCTCCACCAGGGAGACCAGGGCCACGGGCGCGTCCAGGAGGCGCGAGGCCAGGCGGGCGAGGCGGTCGAAGCTCTCCTCGGGCAGGCTGTCGAGGAGAGCGGTGCGTTCCAGCGCGGCGATGCGGTCCGGGTGGCCCAGGGGAGAGTCGCGCAGCTCAGACATGGGTGATTCGTGAGGGAGGCCGCATCCGCCGCCGGCGCCGGGCTACGGGGTGCGCGCGATGAAGTCCGCGATCACCCGGGCGAATTCCGGGCCGCGGTCCTCCTGGAGGAAGTGCCCGGCGCCGCGGATGGTGGTGTGCGGCTGCCCGGCCGCCCCGGGGATGCGCCGCTGCAGGACCCGGTCCGCGCCCCGGAAGATCGGGTCCAGGTCGCTGAACGCGGTCAGGAACGGCCGGTCCCAGCGTTCCAGCACCTCCCAGGCGCGCCGGTTGGCCGGGGTGGCCGGGTGGTCGGGGGTGAGCGGCACCAGGAGCGGAAACATGCGGGCGCCGGCCTTGTGCTCCGCGCTCGGGAAGGGCGCGTCGTAGGCGGCGATCACCTCCGGCGGGAGCCGGGTGGCGGACCCGGCCTGCACGATCCGGCCGATGGGGAACCAGGGCGACCAGCGGGCGAACGCCTTCCACACGCGGAAGACGAAGGGCGCGCGCCGCTCGCCCGCGGGGAGGAACCCGTTCCCGATCACCACCCGGGCGAAGCGGTCCGGGAGCTCCGCCACCAGCCGCAGCCCGATCAGCGACCCCCAGTCCTGCCCCACCAGCGTGATGCGCCGCAGGTCCCGGGCGGCGATCCACGCCTTAATCCACTCCACGTGGCGGTCGTAGCTGTAGGCGCTCCGCTCCGCCGGCTTGTCCGAGCGGCCGAAGCCCACCAGGTCCGGGGCGACGGCGCGGTGCCCGGCCGCGGCGAGCACGGGGATCATGCGCCGGTACAGGTACGACCAGGTAGGCTCGCCGTGCAGCAGGAGCACGGGGTCCGCGTCGGCGGGGCCCTCCTCCACGTGGTGGATGCGCAGCCCGTCCACCTCCGTGTAGCGCGGGGCGAAGGGGTAGTCCGGCAGATCGGCGAAGCGTTCCTCCGGGGTTCGCAGGATGCGCATGGGATCTCCAGCCACGGTGGATGCCGCCGGCCCCCGGCGGCTACGGTCGGCCCGCGCCCGCCGGGCCGCCGATCTCCTCTAGCAACAGCCGGTCCCCGACGTCGATCCCCCGCCGCGCGAAGTAGCCGCGGTTCACCTCCAGGGCCCCCCGGAACGGCGCCCCGGCGGGGTAGGAAGGGCACCATCGAGAATCGGGGCTGGTGCAGGGCTCCATGGCGTGGATGGCCCGGATGGTCCCCGCGGAGTCCACGAAGGCGATGTCCAGCGGGATCCGCGTGCGGTACATCCAGAACGCGCCGCTGTCGGGCTGGGTCTCCGGGTACCAGAAGAGCATCCCCGCGTCCTGCGGCAGGGACGCGCGCTCCATCAGGCCCATGGCGCGCTGCTCGTCGGTCGTGGCGAGCTCTACGCGCAGCACGGCGGTGTCGGCCCCGGAAGCGACCCGGAGCGTCGCCGTGTCGAAGGCCATCAGCGGCTCGGCCGGAGCGTCGGCGGCGCGGTCGTCCCCGCACGCGGCGAGGGCGAAGGTGAGGAGGAGCTGGGCGATCGGGTACAGTCGCATCGTCGAAGGCGCAGGATGGGAGCGGGGCGGGCGTCGCCTACGCCCGCCTTCATTCATGCAGCGTGTGGGCCATGAGCCACCGGATCGTCTCGTCCATCGCGACCTCCCACTGCTCGCCGTTCATCAGGTGCTCCGCCCCCGGGATCTCGATGTAGCGGGCTCGCGACGGCTCCGGGTGTCCCTCCGCAAGCGCCTGGTGGAAGGCGCGCGCGGCGGCCGGGGGGACGTTCTCGTCGGCGCCGGCGGTGACGGAGAGCAGCGCCGTCCGGTGGAACGCCTCCGGATGCAGGTGTGGGCTGTCGTCCCCCGGCCACTCGGGCGAGCCGAGGATCGCGGCCGCGGCGCGGATGGAGGGCTCCACGAGGAGGCTCCGGTAGACCACGTACCCGCCCATGGAGACTCCCGCCACGGCCACGCGCCGGGGGTTCGCAAGCCCCTCGTCCACCAGCGCCTGCACGACCGCCGGGACGTCCCCCGCCGTCTCGGCGGCGAGCTCCAGCATCGTCCGCCGCGCTGCTTCCCGCGGGGCGCCGATGCGGGCGTCCAGGTCCGACAGGCGGCGGCGTCCGTGCCCTGCGGCATCGACGCCAGCCGCGACGAACCCGGCTTCGGCGAGCCGCTGCAGCTCCGGCCGGTGCACCTCCGCGTCCACCCCGAAGCCGTGGAACCAGAGGACGAGGGGCAGGGGCCCGCTCCCTTCCCTGGGAACCGCAAGCAGGAGCGGGACGCCTCCGACCCGGCGCGGTTCGAAGGTGACGGACGCGGTGTTCACTCGCCGCGGGGAAGAACGGTTTGCCCCGCTGTGCTTAGCTGCGATTCCCAACAGCCTGACGATGCTGATGAGGAGCTGCTGTGTGGGCCTGTTCCAGGGCGCCGATGACCCGCCGGAAGATGTCCTCGGCCATCAGCGCAGCGGCTCGGGAAGCGGAGCCGAATGCGTAGCGCAGCAGCTCGCGCTTCAGCTCGGCCTCGGACCAGTCCGGGTGCTGGGTGCGGAGGCGCGCCAGGGTGAGGCTGCGCGCAGTAAGGCTCATCTCGATCGCGAGCTTCAGGCGCTCCGCTCCGGTCATCCGACGGTAGATGCTCGCCTGGATCTCTGCCGCTTCCGGATTGGTGTCGTTCAGATCGCTATCCCTCTGCTCCCAGGTCATCCGCTCATCCAGGCGCGCGGCACCGCCGTGGCCCAGGAGCATCCGGGCTCCAGCGAGCGCCCGCCCTGTTCGTAACTCGCAGCGATCACCGTCTGCATCCTGTGTCTACCAGATCCGAACGACCCCGTAGAGGTCGAACGTCTCATCGACGCCGACGATGGGCAGTTCCCGTGTGCTCGCCTGGGCGATGATGAGCCGGTCGAATGGGTCCCGGTAGTGCAGCGGGAGCTTCGACACGACGGCGAGGTCGGGGATCTCGACTCCGAGAACGCCGATGCTCTGCCGTTCGAGCTGCTCCGGGATGAACTCCGCGAACGGGCGGGCGAGGGCGAGCTTGCCGAGGCTGAACTTGATCGCGATCTCCCAGAGGCTGGCGACGCTGAGGAAAAGCTCACTCTCCGGTTCCTCCACCACCGCTCGCGCCTGGGCGCTCAGCCGCGGATCGGCTCCGATGAACCAGACGAAGGTATGCGTATCCAGCAGGAAGCGCCCGGCCATCGGCTACATGTACTCCCGGAAGTCTTCCAGCGGGGCATCGAAGTCGTCGGACATGCGGATCAGCCCCTTCGCGCTGCCGAATTCGCGAGGTCTGCGCCTGCGGGAGATCGGGATGATGCGGGCCACCGGCTCGCCGTCCTCGGTGAGGACGATCTCCTCGCCGTCGGCCGCCTCGTGGACGATCTCCACCAGGCGGGCCTGGGCCTGCTTCAGGTCGATCGCACGTTCTCCCATGCTCCATGCTCCCGTTGATCGCGTTCAGCCATTCCCGAATCTAACCTGCCGGATGCGGGGGCCCACCATGCTCCTACTCCGCCATCGCCAGCAGCTCCGCCGTGTGGATCGCCGTCCTTCCCTCGCAGAAGTCGCCGATCTGGCTCCTGCAGGAGAACCCCGGCGCCACCACCAGGTCGTCCGGGGCCGCCCCGCGCACCACGGGGAAGAGCACCCGCTCACCCGCCGCCTTCGACACGTCGTAGTGCCCCCGCTCGTACCCGAACGACCCCGCCATCCCGCAGCACCCGGAGTCCAGCACGGTGAACTCCAGCCCCTCCACCCGCCCCAGCACCTCCCGCGTGGGCTCCATCCCCACGATGGCCTTCTGGTGGCAGTGGCCGTGCACCAGGGCGCGGCGCTCCAGGCGTCCGGGGCGCCAGTCCGGGAGCGAGAGCAGGAACTCCTCCAGCATCATCGCCGCCCCGGCGACCGTCTTCGCCCGCGGGTCGCGCACCAAGTCCGGGAGCTCGTCGCGCAGGGTGAGGATGCAGCTCGGCTCCACGCCCACGATCATGGCGCCCCGCTCCACCTCCGGCGCCAGCGCGTCGACCAGCTCCCGCTGCTTGTCGCGCGCGTGGTCCAGCAGCCCCTTGGAGATCGCCGCGCGCCCGCAGCACACCTGCCGCCGGGGGAGCACCACGCGGAAGCCGGCCCGCTCCAGGACCGTGGCCGTGGCGCGCAGCGGCCCCGCCTGGAAGAAGTTGTGGAAGGTGTCGTCGAAGAGGACCACCGTCGGCCGAGCGTCGCCGTCGCCCCGGCCGCCGCGCCACTCCCTGCGGAAGGGCCGGGCGTCGAACGTCGGCAGCTTGCGCCGGGGGTCCATGTGCGCCGCCGCCTTCATCACCCCGCCGAACAGGGTGCTCCCCAGGTTCGCCAGCCGGGGGGAGACGCTCCCCAGCCGGGCGAAGTCGTGGATCCGCCCGAAGAAGTGCGCCGCCGCGGGGGTGCCCGTCTCGCGGAAGTGCTGCGCCAGGAACTCCGCCTTGTAGCGCGCCATGTCCACCCCGACGGGGCACTCCGTCTTGCACGCCTTGCACTGGAGGCAGAGGTCGAGCGCCTCCAGCGTCTCCTCGCTCCGCATCCCGGCGAGGCTGCCGCGCATGGCCTCGCGCAGCGAGTTGGCGCGGCCGCGGACGGTGTGCTCCTCCTCCAGCGTCACCATGAAGGAGGGGCACATGGTCCCCGCGTCCAGCTTCCGGCAGACGGCCATCCCGTTGCACTTCTCCACCGCCTTGTCCCATCCGCCGTCCGCGGAGTAGTCGAACCACGTTTCCGGCGCCTCGGCGGCGTAGTCCTCGCCGAAGCGGAGGTTGTCGGACATGCGCTGGTAGGGCGGGACGATCTTCCCCCCGGGGTTCATCCGCCCCTCCGGGTCGAACAGGTGCTTCACCCGCCGGTGCAGCTCGATGACCTCGTCCCCGAACATCAGCGGGAGGAACTCCGAGCGGGACAGCCCGTCGCCGTGCTCGCCGGAGAGAGAGCCCCCGAACTCCACCACCAGCGCGGCGATGTCCGCGGCGATCCCCTGCATGCGGCGCACGTCCTCGCCGCGCTTGAGGTTCAGGTCCACGCGGATGTGCAGGCACCCGTGCCCCGCGTGCCCGAAGAAGCCCAGCGTGGTGCCGTGCCGGTTCACGATCTGCTCGAACCTGCGGGTGTAGGCGCCCAGCTTCTCCGGGGGGATCCCGGTGTCCTCCACGAACTCCTGCGGCCGGATGTCGCGCGTGGCGGTGGTGCGGTACAGCAGCCCGGTGGCCGCCTGCCGGAGCGCCCAGGCCGCGGCCTGCACCGCCGGGTCCAGGAAGACGCCGGGGACCGGGGCGCCGGGGAGGCGCAGGGCCCGGGCGGCGAAGTCGTTCGCCAGCTCCGCCACCTCCTCGGGGGAGTCGCCCGAGAACTCGCAGAAGAGCACCCCCAGCGCGTCCGGCTCCACCAGCGCCGCCGTGGCGCGGAACTCGAACAGCTCGCGCGCCCCCTGGAGCACCCGCGAGTCCACGATCTCCAGCGCGGAGAGACCCCGCTCGGGGAGGATCTGGGGGATGGCGTCCATGGAGTCCCAGCGCCCCCGGAAGGAGAGCAGCACCAGGGCGCGGGCGGCGGGGAGGGGGACCAGCCCCAGCTCGGCCTCGACGACCGTCGCCAGCGTCCCCTCCGAGCCCACGATCAGGTCGGCCAGGTTCAGCTCCGGGGTCTCCAGCATGGCGTCGAAGTTGTAGCCGGAGACGCGGCGCGGGATCTTCGGGTAGCGGGCGAGCACGGAGTCGCGGTGCGGCTCCAGGATCCCCAGCACCCGGCGGGCGATCTCCCCCTCGCGGCCGGGCATCGCCGCCACCGCGTCCCGCGCCACGGGGCCGAAGCGGGCAGCCTCGCCGTCGTGGAGGACGCAGTCCAGCGTGTGGACGTGGTCGCCGGTCTTGCCGTAGGCCAGCGAGCGGGCGCCGCAGGAGTTGTTGCCGATCATCCCGCCCAGGCAGCACTGGCGGATGGTGGCGGGGTCCGGGCCGAAGTGGAGGCGGTGCGGGGCGGCGGCGCGGTTCAGGCGGTCCAGCCGCACCCCGGGCTGTACCCGGGCGCGGCGCCTCTCCGGGTCGACCTCCAGCACCCGGTTCATGTACTTGCCGAAGTCCAGCACCAGCGCGGCGCCCACCGTCTGCCCGGCGAGCGCCGTCCCCCCGCCGCGGGGGAGGACGCCCACCCCGTGCTCCGCGGCCAGCCGGTGCGCCGCGCGGACGTCGTCGGCGTCGCGGGGGAGCACCACCCCCACCGGCATGATCTGGTACAGCGAGGCGTCCGTGCTGTACAGCAGGCGGCTCTTGGCGTCGAAGCGGACCTCGCCGCGGACCGTCTCGCGGAGGGCGCGCTCCAGGCGGGCGGCGCGGGCGTCGGGCTGGACTACGGGGAGCATGTCGCGTCGGTCTCGCAGAAGACGGTGCGCGCCCCGCGTCTCGGGGCGCGCCGGGAAAGATAAGCCGCACCGGGGCCGGCGCCACGCGCCTCGGCCCCGCACGGGGGCGGCAATCCCCGGGCCGCCGCCGCGAGGGCCCGGATCCCGCTGCCGCGGCGCGGGTTGCGCGGCCGGCGCACGGGCGGGGATCGTGCGGCGCGGGCGGGGGTATGAGCCGCGAAACACCCGCAGAGCCCCTTTGAGCGATATCGAGGACGGATGCACGTTTACCTGAGAGAAGAGCCGGTCGAGCTGGAGATCCGCGAGACGGACCCCGAGGGGCTGGTCCCCGAGGACTCCGACCTGATCCCGGTGGCCTTCTACGTGGCCGGCAACGAGCGGCCCTCCTTCCGCGCCCTGCTCCCGGCGCAGACGGTGGCGGTCCTGGAGGAGGCGACGCTCGCCCCCGTGCAGCTCGGCGTGCTGGCCGAGGAGCCGGACGCGGGCGCCGAGGTCCACGCCATGGTCGGCCTGTCCGTGACCATGCAGGGCGGCCCGGACGACGCCCTGGAGGCAGGGCCTGACGCCGAGGGGGAGGGCCCGCCGGCGGAGCCCTGGAGCAGCGACCCGGACGCCTGGCGCGGCGAGGCGCACGCGGGCGACGACGAGGACGGCGAGCGCACCGTGCTCCTGGCCTTCGCGCCGCTCGTCCGCCTGCGCCGCAAGTTCCCGGACGACTTCGGCGAGGAGCTGGCCGACCTCCTGGAGAGCGCCCTTGCGGGCGAGACCCGGCCGTCGCTGCAGGCGAGGATCGACGACATGCTGGGAGGGACCTGAAGTGCGAAGGTGCGGGAGTGCGGGAGTGCGAAAGTAGGACGCTCCTGGCGGTCGCGCCGAATGGTCCGGGGTAGGTTCGCGCCCAGCCCCACGGGGCGGCTGCACCTGGGGAACGCCCGCACCGCACTCCTCGCATGGCTGCACGCGAGGAGCGCGGGCGGGCGCTTCGTCATGCGCGTGGAGGACCTGGACCGCGGCCGGGTGCGCCCCGGGTACATGGAGGCCCAGCTCGACGACCTGCGCTGGCTGGGGCTGGACTGGGACGAGGGGCCGGACGTGGGCGGGCCGCACGCGCCCTACCTCCAGTCCGAGCGCCGGGAGCGGTTCGCGGAGGCGCTCGGGCGGCTGGAGGCCGCGGGGCTGGTGTATCCCTGCTACTGCTCCCGCAGGGAGATCGCGGCGGCGGCCAGCGCCCCCCATGGGGCCAGCGACGAGGGGCCGCGCTACGCCGGCACCTGCAGGGAGCGCCCACGCGGCGCGGGGGAGGTGGGGGGCCCCGCGGCGCTGCGCTTCCGCGTACCGGAGGGGGAGGTGCGCTTCCGGGACGCGGTGATGGGCGAGGTGGCCTTCGACCCGGCGGCGGAGACCGGCGACTTCGTGGTGCGCCGCAGGGACGGGGTCGCCGCCTACCAGCTGGCGGTGGTGGTGGACGACGCCGCCATGGGGATCACGCACGTGGTGCGGGGCGCGGACCTGCTCTCCTCCACGGCGCGGCAGCTCCTCCTCTACCGGGCGCTGGGGCTCCCCGCGCCGGAGTGGCTCCACGTCCCGCTCATGCTGGGGCCGGACGGGGAGCGCCTCGCGAAGCGGCACGGCGCCGTCTCGCTGGCCGAGCTGCGCGGCGAGGGGATCGCGCCGGAAAGGGTGGTCGGGTGGCTCGCCTCCACCTGCGGCCTGGCCGAGCCGGGCGAGCACGTCCGGCCCGCCGAGCTCGTCCCCCGCTTCTCGACGAGCCTCAT
>DASYWD010000433.1 GCA_035936415.1 Longimicrobiaceae bacterium | reverse complement strand
GCGCGGGCCGGGGCGGCTGGTGCTCCTCCTGGCGCTCCTCCTCGCCTCGCTCGCCGTGGTGGTGGGGCGTCAGACGCGCGGCGTCGCGCTGCAGCGCGAGATCCGGGCGCTGGAGAGCGACCGCGCCGTGGCGGAGACGGAGCGGCTGGCGCTGCAGACGCGCATCCAGGCGCTGCAGAGCCGCGCGCGGGTGGTGCGGGTGGCGCGGGAGCGCCTGGGTATGCACCTCCCCGCCGACAGCGAGGTGGTGCTGGTCCCCCTCCCCCGGGACGCCATGGCGGCGGACGCGGAGGAGCGGGAGTGAGCGCGCGCGGCGGAAGGAGCGGGAAGCGAGGGGACGAGTCGCTCGTCCTGCGGCGGCGGATCCTGGTGGCGTCGTTCGCCGTCGCCGCGGTCGCGGTGCTCGGGCGCGCCTTCCAGCTCCAGGCGCTGGAGGGGGAGAAGTGGGCGGCGGTGGCTGCCGACCAGCAGCAGTCCCGGACCCCGGTCCCCGCGCGGCGCGGCGGGATCTTCGACCGCAACGGCACCCCGCTCGCCCTCAGCTACGAGACCTTCCGGATCTCCGTGGCCCCGCGTGAGCTGCGCGACCGCGACGGGGCGGTCCTGGCGCTGCGCGACGGGCTGGGCCTGTCCGCGGGCGCAGCCCGCGCCGCCACCGACCCGCGGCGGAAGTGGGTGGTCCTCCCCGGCCGCTTCACCGCGGAGCAGCACGCGCGGCTGGAGGGCATCCGCGGCATCCACTCCGAGCGGAAGCTGGAGCGCTTCTATCCCCAGGGCGACGTGGGGCGGGAGGTGCTCGGCGTCGTCTCGGGCGACGGGCGCGCGCTCGGCGGGGTGGAGCAGGAGTGGGACGCCATGCTGCGCGGGACGGACGGGTACGCGCTGCTGCGCCGCGACGCCCGGGGACGGGCCGAGCCCACCGTGTCGCTCCCGGTGGTCCCGCCGCACGATGGCGCGGACGTCTACCTCACCCTGGACTTCGACCTTCAGGAGATCGCCGACGGCGCCCTTCGCGAGGCGGTTCGCGGCACCGGCGCGGAGGGCGGCGACCTGCTGGTGGCCGACCCCCGCACCGGGGAGATCCTGGCGGCGGTGTCGCGCCGCCCCGGCGGCGCGCGGACGCTGGCCGGCTTCACCGAGCCGTACGAGCCCGGCTCCACCTTCAAGCCCTTCTTCATCGCCACCCTGATGGCGCAGGGGAAGGTGTCGCTGGAGGAGACGCTGCACGCGGAGAACGGCCTCTGGGTGGACGCCAACGGCCGCGCCTTCCGGGACGTGCACGCCATGGGCGCCGTCACGGTCCGCGAGGCGCTGCGGGAGTCCAGCAACATCGCCATGGCGAAGCTGGCGCCGCGGCTCCGCCCGGCCGAGCAGTACGCCTACCTCCGCGACTTCGGCTTCGGAACGCCTACCGGGGTGGAGTTCCCCTCCGAGGCGGGCGGCCGGCTCCGGCGCCCGGCCGGGTGGTCGCGGCTGACCCCGGCGAGCCTTTCCATCGGCTACGAGGTGGCGGTCACGCCGCTGCAGATGGTGATGGCGTACGGCGCCCTCGCCAACGGCGGCGTGCTGATGGAGCCCCGGCTGGTGCGCGAGGTCCGCGGCGCGCAGGGCGGGCCGGTGCGCCGCGGGGAGCCGCGCGTGGTGCGGCGGGTGCTCCCCGCGAAGGTGACGGAGGAGCTGCGCGACGTGCTGGTGGCCGTCGTGGACGACGGGACCGGCACGCGGGCCTCGCTCTCCACCTTCGAGGTGGCCGGGAAGACGGGGACGGCGCGGGTCACCGGCGCCGGCGGCCGCTACGAGGCGGGGAGCTACGCCTCCACCTTCGTCGGCTACTTCCCGGCCAACGACCCGCAGCTCGCCCTCTTCGTGAAGCTGAACCGCCCCAGGGGGGTCTACTACGGCGGCGCCACGGCCGCCCCGGTCATGCGGGAGATGCTGCAGGCGGTGCTGGCCGCGCGCTCCCCGACGCTGGACGGGGCCTCGCTGGCCGCCACCCGGCGGACGGCCCTGGCGG
>DASYWD010000432.1 GCA_035936415.1 Longimicrobiaceae bacterium | reverse complement strand
GGGCGGTGGCGGGCGCCCTCGTCGGCGCGTTCGGCACCGCGCTGTACTACGGCGACTTCGGCCCGCCCTTCCTCATCGGCGGGCTGGCGGGGGGGTCTGTGGGCTACGTGGTCGGAAGCACGGTGGACGCCGCCCGCGGCTCCGCTCCCCCCGCCTTCCTCCGGACCGCCCCGCCGGCTCCGGCCGGACCTCCCGCCGCATCCGGAGCGCGCCCCCGCCGACGCGGATCGCCGCGGCCGCCTCCTCCGGCTCGCCTGTTTCTTGCGAGCGGTTCCCGCCCCTCCTCCGCCGCTCGGGCGAGCGGCCGGAGCGTGCACCCGACCGCAGCCGTCACGGACCGAGCCCCATGCAGCCCTCCGACCGTCCCCGCAATCCGGCCCAGCTGGCCCGCCAGATCGTCCGCCTGGTGGGCGCCCACCGGGTGGAGCGGATCGTGGGGCTGCAGCCCGTCTCCCCGCCGGAAGGACACGCCTTCTACGCCTTCGTCGTCCTCCGCGACGCCGCCGACGACGCGCGCGGCCTGGAGAAGACCCTGTACGAGCGCTTCTCGCCGAAGCGCCCGCGCATCGACTACTGGATCATGGGGCGGGAGGAGTGGGAGCGCTCCCGGATGCGGATCGGCCACCCGGCCCGCGTCGCCGACCAGGAGGGGAAGCTCCTCTACGGCGCGGCCGGCGGGGGGGCGGAGGAGTCCGTCGCGTAGCACGGCCGGAAACGGCCCGGGGGGAGGCAGCCAGGACGATCGGCTGCCTCCCCCCGCTGCGTCACCCGGCGACGCTCACTGGCGGTCGCGCGGGAGCCGCTGGTCCGGCGGCACGTGCCAGTAGATCACGTCCTCCCACCACTCCGGCCCGCGGAACTTCACGTTCGCGAACCGCTCGCTCACCGCGTAGAACTCCGGGTCCAGGAAGATGGGCGCGTACACCGCGTCGTCGATCACCTGCTGCTCCAGCTGCCGCCAGATCGCCCGCGCCCGCGTGCTGTCGTTCTGCACCAGGACGGAGTCGATCAGCGCGTCCACCCGAGGGTTGCTGTAGCCGGCGAAGTTGGGCCCGTTGGGCGGGGCGGAGCGCGAGTGGAACACCATCTCCGCGTTGGGGCCCATCACCCCCGGTCCCCACCCCCACCCCCAGAAGGAGCCGGTGAACTCCTGGTTGCGGAGCCGCTCCACCCAGGTGGTGCGCTCGTACGACCGCGGCACCAGGTCCACGCCGATGCGGCGGAGCTGCGCCTGCATCGCCACCAGCACGTCGCCGCGGATGGGGTCGGCCGCGCTGTACTCCACCTCCACGCGCAACGGGCGCCCGTTCTTGTCGAGGATCCCGTCGCGGTTGGTGTCGCGCCACCCGGCCTGCGCCAGGAGCTGCTGGGCCCCGGCGGGGTCGTGGGGGATGGGGCGCACCTCCCCTTCGCTCTGGCGCAGCTTCGGCGGGATGGGCGAGAGCGCCGCCTGCCCCTGCTCGCCGAAGAGCCCCTGCACGATCCCCTTGCGGTCCACCCCCATGAGGATGGCGCGCCGGACGGCCGGATCGTTCACCGGGAAGCGCGAGGTGTTCCAGGCGATCCACGCGGGGCGTACCTGCGCGGCCGAGTGCAGCTCCACGTTGGCGCCCTTCTCCACCTCCTGGCGCTGGTGCGCGGCGACCTTGGTGAGGCCGCCGTTCCCGTTCAGCATCTCGGTGAGCCGCGCGGTGGGGTCGGTGACCGGGCGCATGACGATCCGGTCGAGCGGCGGGCGGCCCTCCGGCGCGTCGCCGTTCGCCTCCACCACCACCTGCCGGCCCTTCTGCCACTCGGCGAACCGGAAGAGGCCGTTCCCCACCGGCCGCTGGCTGAAGGTGGCGAAGCGCATCCGGTCCGCCGGGATGGTGTCGAGCAGGTGCTTGGGCACCGGGATCACCTCCAGGAGGGCGTTCAGCGTGGAGGGGCCGGTGCGGTTCAGCTTCACCTCCACGGTTGCGCTGTCCACGGCGCGGGCGGACTCCACCGCGATCACGTCCTGCTGGCGGGGCGAGGCGGTGGCCGGGTCCTTCTGCCGCTCGATGGTGAAGACGACGTCCTCCGCCGTCACCGGGCGCCCGTCGTGCCACTTCACCCCGGGGCGGATGCGCAGCAGCACCGTGGCGCTGTCCTGGAGCTCCCACGACTCCAGGAGGTCGGGGTCGTAGTTGGTGAGCGTGCTGTCCCGCCGCGCGAGCGCGCGGAAGAGGAGGTGCACGACCTGGTACGACTCGGATGCGGAGAAGGTGAGCGGGTTCAGGTCGTCCGGCTCGCCCTCGGAGAGTACGATCAGCGTACCCCCCGCGGGCGCGCCGGTGAAGGTTTCGGCGTCGCCCCCGGCCGCGGCGGCCCCGCCCCGGTCGTCGCCGCCGCACGCGGCGAGCGCCAGGACGAGGAGCGCAGCCGCGCAGCCGTGAAGCCAGCGCACCGAAGATCCCTGCCGAGTCATAGGGTGCTCCCTGGAGCGAGGTGGATGGGATTCGTCATCGGACGGTCAGAAGCGGTCGAAGGTCCAAGGGCGCGGCAGGTGCAGCGCCGCGTCCAGCACGCGGACGGTCTCCTGCCGGTCGATGGTGGCCAGCCCCCCGGCCACCGCCTGCCAGGGCGCCAGCGCGCCGATGTAGATGCGGGACAGGGTGTCCACGGCGAGCGCGACCGTCGCGTCCACCGCCTGCCCCGCCAGCGGCTCCACGTGGATCCGCCCGTCCTCCAGGCGGAGGTGCCAGGGCCCGCGGTTCTCCGGGATCTGGTCGTCCTCCACCTCCAGCGCCACGGAAAGGTCGTGGCCGTTCACGAGGGTGCGCTGCTCCAGCGCCTCGGGGACGGCCAGGAGGCGGAACATGGGCCCGCGCAGGAGGGTGGCGGAGGGGAACCAGAGCCCCCACCCGGGCGCGCTCAGGAGCGGGAGCCGCGGCTCGCTCAGCCGGTCGCCGAACCCTTCCTCCGGGTGCGCGCGGTACACCAGCTCGCGCCACTGGTCGCCCAGCGAGGAGAGCCAGGCGTAGATCCCCTGCTGCGCGCCCAGGGTGAGCCACATCCGCTCCTCCACCTCCAGGAAGCGCTCGGTGAGCGGGAGGTCGGCGCGGTAGCGGACGATGGCGTACCCCTCCGGCTCGCCGCCCTCCCCCCAGTACACGACCGAGGCGCGGTCGTCCCCCTCCCACACCTTGCGCCACGACCGCTCCGACCGCTCCAGCTGCCCGGTCTGCAGCTGCGCCCCCGCGTCGTACACGGCGCGCATGGCCGCGAACTCCGCCTCCGACTCCACCAGGTGCACCCGGAGCCGCTCCTCCTTCACGTCCGGCAGGACGCCGGGGGGGATCTGGTACTGGTGGGCCTCGCCGGACAGCCCGTACCCCAGCGACTCGTAGTACGAGGCCCGGAAGGGGAAGAGCGCGGAGGCCACGTCCCCGCGCTCCCGGGCGTGCTCGAACCCGGCGATCAGCATGCGGGTGGCCAGGCCGCGCCGGCGGTGCGTGGGCGCGATCGCCACCGAGCCCAGCCCCATGACCCGGATGGGCACGCCGCCGATCCACTGCCGCAGCCAGAGGAGCTGGCACGCCCCCACGATGCGGCGCCTCTCCTCCGCCACCCAGAGCGCCTCCAGCCCGCCGTGGGGGCCGCCCACCACGAAGTCCTCCCACCACTCGTGCCCGCGGGTGGTGGACGGGAAACTGTGCGCCTCCAGGCGCGCCACGTCGTCCACCTCGTCCCACGTCGCCGGGCGAAACGTTTCGGCCAACTGCCCTCCCCCTCTCGTTTCCGGCCGCCGCGCCCCGGGCGGGTGGCCTGAGTTTCGCAGAACGCACGTGACCACCAAGCTTCCACTGCCTGCCGAGCGCGCTGGATGCGTGGATTGTGCCATGCAGGGCACCCGCGCCGCTCCTGGCCCAAAATACGGATGCCGATGAAGCCCCGCCAACCGCTCCCGATCGCCGTCCTGCTGGCCGCCGGCCTCCTGCTCGGAGGCGCTCCCGGCTGCCGCTCCGCCCAGCCCCCCGGCGAGGCTCCGCGCGACACCATGCCCCCGGCCCCCACCGCGCAGGCCGCGGCCCCGGCCGCCCGCCAGGAGCGTGTCCTCACCGGGCTGGAGGTGCTGGTGCGCGACTCGCTGCACCTGATCCGGGGGAAGCGGGTGGGCTTCATCACCAACCAGTCCGCGGTCACCTCCACGGGCGAGCTGGGGATCGACCTGCTAGCCCGCACCCCGGGGGTGAACGTGGTGTCGCTCTTCAGCCCGGAGCACGGGATCCGCGGCAACGTGGAGGCGGGGAAGAAGATCGACACCTCGCGCGACGAGAAGACGGGCCTCCCCATCTATTCGCTGTACGGGAAGACGCAGCGCCCCACGGACGAGATGCTGGAGGGAGTGGACGTGCTGGTGTTCGACATCCAGGACATCGGCGCGCGCCCGTACACCTTCGTCTGGACCATGGCGATGGCGATGGAGGAGGCCGCCAAGCGGAACATCCCCTTCATCGTCCTCGACCGGCCGAACCCGATCACCGCCGCGATCGACGGCCCGCTGATGCACATGGACGTGCGCAACGTGACGCAGGCGATCACCGGCTACTACGCGGTGCCGCTGCGGCACGGCATGACCTCCGGGGAGGTCGCCCGCTACTACAACCAGGACGCCAACGTCGGCGCGAAGCTGCACGTGGTCCCGGCGGCGGGGTGGCGCGGCGACATGTGGTTCGAGGAGACGGGGCTCCCCTTCGTGCGCCCCTCGCCCAACATCCGCTCCGTGGACGCGGAGCTGAAGTACTCCGGCCTGGTGCTGGCCGAGGCCACCAACCTTTCCGTGGGCCGCGGGACGGAGGCGCCGTTCTCGTACCTGGGCGCCCCCTGGATGAACGCGGAGCGGGTGCTGCAGCGGGTGCGCGACTACAACCTCCCGGGGGTGCGGCTCACCGCCACGCGGATCACGCCCTCCGGCCCGCGCGAGAACTGGATCCCGTTCCGGGACACCACCTTCTCGGCCATCCAGATCGACGTGACCGACCGCGAGGCGTACGAGCCGGCCTACACGGCGCTGGTGCTGCTCACCGAGATCAAGCGCGCGCACCCGGAGTTCCGGATCACCAACGCCGGCTTCACGCAGATGATCGGCTCGCGGTGGGCGCGCGAGGCGTTCGACCGCGGCGAGGACCCGCGCACGATCCGCCAGCGCTGGCAGCAGGAGGTGCGCGAGTGGCTGCCGAAGCGGAACCGCTACCGGCTGTATCCGCCGGGCGACCTCGCGACGCGGTGAGCAGCCACCCCGGGACGGCGGCGGGAGCTCCGCCGCCGTCCCCGTTTCGCACTCACGCACTTTCGCACTCCGAGATGTCCGACCGAGCCTTCACCGTCCCGCCCTTCGCGCGGGAGTGCCTGGAGCACGCCGCGGATGCCTGGGGCGCCTCGTTCGAGCACCCCTTCGTGCGGGAGTTGGCCGCCGGCACGCTCGAACCGGCGCGCTTCCGCTTCTACCAGATGCAGGACGCCCGCTACCTGGAGGCGTTCTCGGACGCCTGCGCGCTGATCTCCACGCGCTGCCCCGCCCCGGCCGACAAGCTCTGGTTCGTGGACGCGGCGCGGCTGGCGCTGGTGGTGGAGGGTCAGCTCCACGCCGGGTACGGCGAAAAGCTGGGCTACAACGCGGCGGAGGTGGCGGCGCTGGAGCTCACCCCCAACAACCGCGCGTACCAGGACCACATGGTCTCCACCGCGCTGCGTGGGACGCTGGCGGAGGCGGCGGCGGCCGTCGCCCCCTGCCCCTGGCTGTACATCGAGCTGGGGCAGCACCTGGAGCGCACGCTGGGGAGCATCGGCGACGGGCACCCCTACGCCGAATGGCTCCGCACCTACGCCGACCCGGGCTTCAACGAGTACATGGACCGCCTCCTGGCGCTGCTGCAGCGCTTCGCGGACGCCACCGACGACGCCGGCCGGGCCCGGGCGCGCGAGGCGTTCCGGACCAGCGTGCGCTACGAGTGGATGTTCTGGCAGCAGGCGTGGGAGCAGCAGGAATGGCCGGTTTGAGTGAAGGGTGAGGGTAAAACGTGAAGGGCAATTCCCTTGCTATCCCTCGCTCTTTACTCTTCACCCTTCACCTATAAACCCATGAGAGTGATCGTTATCGGAGCGGGCGAGGTCGGGTTTGACGTAGCGCGCATGCTGTCGCTGGAGCAGCACGACGTGGTCGTGGTG
>DASYWD010000431.1 GCA_035936415.1 Longimicrobiaceae bacterium | reverse complement strand
CCTCCGCCCCGGCGACCTCCACGGGGCACGGGGCGGGCGCACCCGGTCCGCCGGCCCGGGGGGCGGCGCACCCGGCGGCCGCCAGGAGGAGGACCACGAGCGGGAGGCGGCGCCTCACGGGGCGCCGTCCGGCCATGGAGGGCTGCTCGATCGGGCGTGGCATGGAGCGAAGGGGTTCGGGGCGGTACCTACCGGTGTGAGTAGACCAGGGTCGGTGGGCCGGCGGGGCCGGTGGCGTACAGGTTGCTTTCCAGGACCAGGCGGTGCGTCCCCACCTGTCCGACGTCGTTGCCGATACAGTTCGCGTTCGGCGGGCACGGACGGAACCAGCCGACCTCGATGCGCGTCCCGGCCAGGCGGTACTCCGCCTCTATGAGGGTGGTGTACGTGGTGTTGCGCCGGGCGTCGGACCGGACCTCGCGGATGGTGCGCTCCCGCGCCGCGCTGCCGGAGGCGTCGAACGCGATGGTCTCCGCCAGGAGCAGGTACCGCTCGGTGGCATCGGACGAGAGGGTGTGCGGGAGCGCCCTGCCGTTGACCGTCTGCAGGACGTACGTCCCGGTGAGCGGCGGCTGCACGGGCGCGCCGGGGCCGCCGTCGCAGGCGGCCACGAGGCCGCAGGCCAGCGCAGCGGCGAGCCGGAGAAGGTGGACGGATCTGGGCATGTGGACCTCACGGGTGGCGGGGGCGGCGAACGGCCTTCGTCGGGAGACGCCGGGGCGGGCCCGGAGGTCACGCGGCGCGAGAAAGTCGATGGACAGCTCACCCGCGCGCCTGCAGCGCTCTTACTCGTACAGGGACTCGCGCACCCATGTGGAGACCCGCTCGACGATGTCCCGGAAGGGGTCGAGGTAGGCCGCGCCGCGGGCCCAGTCCCCCGCTGCCAGGTGCAGCTGAAGATAGCGCAGCCGGCGTCGGTGCACCTCCATGAGGTCCCGGGCGCGGCTGCTGGCATAGTACCCCGACCACTCTTCCCCCTCTGCCTCCTCCGCCCACCGGACGACGTCCGCGAGGAAGGCGAAGGCGACCGACCAGAACCTCCAGGGAGGAATGCCCGGGTGCGATTCGGGCCGTGGGTCCAGCTGGTGGGTCTCCAGGACCCGTTCCCACGCCGCGGGATCCGCGCGATAGGCGCTGGGCGGGCCCTGGATCTCGTGGATGAAGCGCGCGAGCGCCATCTCCTCCGCGGCGGTCCGCATGGCGCGGCCGGAGTAGCCGGTCGCGACAGTGATCGCCTTCAGCTCGGCCGCCGCGCCTCCCAGGCCGAGAAGAAACGCCAGCAGGTCCGCCTTGGCTCCCACGCCGAACCCGGCGCGCAGCCGGAGCATGAGGGTGGGGCCCTCGACGAGCCGGAGCGGACCGGTATCCTTTCGGCGGGGTTCGGGGCTGCCGTCCTCATCGGGACCGGCGGCATGCTTACGCCAGCGCCGGTCACCGGCGTCCGCGGCATGGCGCGCGAAGTCGCCGACCTGCTCGCGCACCGGGGGCGGGAACTCCTTCGCCAGGGTGCGGAGACGCTGGACACTGAGAAGCGACGATCCTGCCCTGGCCCACCCCGCGAGGAGGTCGTTCAGGCGCCGCTCACGGTCGCGGACGGCCAGCGAGAGCAGGAGCAGCGCCTCCGGATCGATGATCGTCCAGATCCGCAGGCGGCCTACCGGCACCGCGGCCGCCGTGAGCGCGCCCCATTGCGCCCAGGCCGCCTCCACGGCGGTATCAGCCGCCAGAATGCCAATGCTACGGACGGTTTCGGCGGACATGCTCGGCCACCTGGGAGATCATGGAGGAGAAGCCGTCGTACGCGTCCTGTGTGGATACCCAGCTCGCGGACTCTTCGAGCTCGGCGTCGGTGGGTGCCAGGGCGAGCAGGTCCTGCACGTGAACGCTGCCGGGGCCACTGTCCACACTCGCGAAGAGCTTGAGCGCGATCAGCGTGCGCCGGCCCACCAGGCCCACGTCGAGGCTCGCATAGGCGCGCCAGGTGATCTCATCGAGGATCCACGGAGGGAGCCCATGCACCCACTGCGATCCAACCTCCGCGTTCATCCAATTCTCGGGAAGGCCGAGGTCCCGGGCGACGGTCCGGATCGCACGCCGAAGACTCTCCGGAAACGGCTCCGCGTGCGTCAGGTGAAGGTCGCCCTGTGCGTCTCGCCAGGCGCGGGCGATCACATCGATGTCGCGGGTGCTGCGGCGGACGATCCCGAGCAGGTTCATCGTGGCACCGCCTACCACCACGATGGAGACTCTCTCCCCGCTGGCGCGGAGGATGTCTCC
Source organism: Longimicrobiaceae bacterium (assembly GCA_035936415.1). Classification (NCBI taxonomy): domain Bacteria; kingdom Pseudomonadati; phylum Gemmatimonadota; class Longimicrobiia; order Longimicrobiales; family Longimicrobiaceae; species Longimicrobiaceae bacterium. Next base: position 10,819 of record DASYWD010000431.1, on the reverse strand, counting down.
GACGGCCCGGAGCGCCTCTTCGATCGGTAGAACCGGTTCGGTCACGGGGAATCCGTGCTGAAGATTATCTTCCAACTAGCGGAAAATAATCTTCAGCGGTTCCGGCTACAAGATGTGCGGCGAGAGGAGCCCGTCGCAACGGAGAGGGAGAGGACGGCGGCGCGGCTCAGCGCGCGGGGGTGCACGCCCGCTCGATCTCCTCCAGGAGCCGGTGCGAGGGGATCGGCTTGGACAGGTAGCCGGCGAACCCCGCCCCGTCCACCTCCGCCTGGGAGAGGCGTAGCGCGGTGAGCGCCAGGACGGGGATGGTGGCGGTCTCGGGGCTGGCCTTCAGCTCCCGGATCGCCCCCCACCCGTCCAGCACCGGCATCATGATGTCCAGCAGGATCACGTCCGGCCGGTGCTGGCGCGCCTTCCGCACCCCCTCCGCGCCGTCGCCGGCGGTGAGGGGCGTGTGCCCCGCGAGCTCCAGGACGCAGGTGAGCGCGCTGCAGATGCTTTCCGAGTCGTCGACGACGAGGATCGTCTTCCGGTCCATGTGGCTTCCGGGGGCGGGCGGGGAGGCGAGGGCGGGCTCCGAAGGATGGCGGTCCGGAGCCCGGAGGACAACGGTTTTCTAGCCGGCTGCCACTCCGCCGGCTCGTCGGGCCGCGGGGAGGCCGCGGCGGTCCGGCTCAGGCAGGCGTGGGTCCCCCGCCGTTCGCGGCTGCGTCGGGTCCGGTCCCATCGTCCACGGGCAGCGTGAAGAGGAAGGTGCTCCCCCGGCCCTCCTCGCTCTCCACCCACATCTCCCCACCGTGCGCGGCGACGATCCCGCGCGCGATCGCCAGCCCGAGCCCCGCCCCACCCGCACGCGCGCGCCGCGCCTGCCAGAAGCGGTCGAACACGTGCGGCAGGTCGCCCTCGGCGATCCCGGGCCCGGTGTCGGAGACCGCGAAGCGCACCCGGTCGCCGTCGCGCTCCGCCCGCACCCGGATCGTCCCGCCCCCGGGGGTGAACTTCAGCGCGTTGCCGATCAGGTTCCCGAAGACCTGGAGGATGCGGCCGCGGTCTGCGTGGATGCGTGGCAGGCCGGCGCCGAACTCGCAGGACACCGCGACCGGCTTCACGGCCGCGGCGTGCGCGAGCAGGCTGCACGCCTCCCGCACCAGCGGCTCCACCGGCTCCGGGCGCGGCTCGACGGAAGCGTTCCCCGCCTCCATCCCGGAGACCTCCAGCAGGTCCTGGATCAGGCGGTTCATCTGCCCCGCCGCGCGGCCGATCATCTGGAGCTGCTCCCGCTCCCGGGCCTCCAGCCCCGCGGCGGTCTCCAGCAGGAAGGCCCCGCTGGTCAGGACGAGGTTCAGGGGGTTGCGGAGCTCGTGCGACACGATGGCCAGCACCTCGTCGCGGGTGCGGGTGGCCTGCTCCGCGTCCTCCGCGCGCTGCCGGAGCGCCAGGGAAAGGGAGCGGGCGCGGAGCATGATCTCCACCCGCGCGCGCAGCTCCGGCTTCTCGATGGGGGTGATGATCAGCTCGTCCACGCTGCGCCACAGGTGCCGGGTGATCATCTTCACCCCCGGACGGGACGTCACCAGCAGGATGGGCAGAAAGATCGGCCGCTCGCGCTCCTTCCGGTGCCGGACCCGCTCCCAGAGCCGGTCCAGCGACGCCCCGTCCACCACGCACAGGTCGAAGTCCTGCTCGATGTCCTCGTCTCCCCGGCCGGCGAGCACCTCGTGCTCGCGCCCCAGCTCGGCGGCCAGGAGGCCCTGGTTCTCCTGGTGGTCCAGCAGGAGGAGGATGCGCTTCACGCGGGGTCCCGGTCCTCGCGGCGCCCGCCCCCGACCCACTCCGGCGTGCCGGTCAGCACTCCGCGCAGGCCCTGGAGCGGCGCGCCCACCCGCAGTCCGCTCCCGGTGATCTGGAACTCGCGGAGCGCCTTCTCGAAGTCGCCCAGGCGCTTCTTCAGCACCCCGATCACCTTGCGGAGCTCTCCGTCCAGCTCCAGGTAGCGGAGGAAGAGGAGGTTGTCGCTCAGGAAGCTGACCCCGATGTGGGTCGCGCGGAAGTCGCCGGTGATGCTCTCCACCTCGTTGATGAAGATCACGGTCACGCCCATGTTCTTCAGGTAGCGCCCGAGCGCGTGGAGGTGGGTCACCAGGTCGTCCCCGGCCAGCGTGAGGCGATAGCCCGAGATGCCGTCGATCATGACGATGCGCGCTCCGCGCTCCTCCACCTCGCGGCGCACCAGGAGCGCGAACTCGGCCGGGGAGAAGCGCAGCGGCTCCACCTGCACCACGGACAGGGTGCCCGCCTCGATCATCTCCCGCACCGGGATGCCGACGGCGTCGCACCGGTGGAGCAGGGTGTCGGCGTGCTCCTCGAAGGCGTAGACCACGGAGCGCTCGCCGCGCGTGGCGGCCTCCTTCATGAACTGCATCCCCAGCGTCGTCTTGCCCGCCCCGCTCGGCCCGCTGAAGATGGAGATGGTGCCGCGCTCGATCCCGCCGCCGAGCATCTCGTCCAGCCCCGGCAGCCCCGAGGGGATCAGATCGGTGGTGAACTCCCGCTCGTGCGTGGCGGGGACCAGGCGCGGATACACCCGCATCCCCCGCCCGGTGAGGCGCAGGGCGTGGCGCCCGCCCTCGAAGTCGGAGCCGCGGAACTTGGTGACGCCCAGCGTCCGCCGGAGGGTCCCGTGGCCCGGCGCCACCTCCAGCTCCACGATCCCGTCGCTCATGAAGCGCAGGTCGTCGTCGGGAACGCTCGCCGTCGGCTCGGAGCTCATCAGCACCGTGGCGCCGTGCTCCACCAGGTAGCGCAGGAACGAGAGCGCCTGCTTGCGGAACTGGAAGGCGTCGGGCGCCAGGTAGCGCAGGGTGGTGATGGCGTCGACGAAGACGCGGGCCGGCTTCAGCTCCTGGATGGTCCGGACGATCAGCTGCGTGGTGGGGTCCCGCTCCACGTCGGCCGGGGAGAAGATGTCGTAGCTCCGGTTCTGGGCGAAGAACTCGCGCGAGGGGCTCAGGTCCAGCACGGCCACCCCCGCCAGGTCCAGCCCCTGGGCGGCCGCGTCGGATCGGAGCTGCGCCTCGCTGGACTCCAGGGTGATGAGGAGCGCGCTCTCCCCCAGCGCCACCCCGGCCGCCAGGAAGTGGAGCCCGAGCGTGGTCTTCCCCGTGCCGGGCCCGCCGCGGACGAGGTAGGCGCGCTCCGGGATCAATCCTCCGTGCAGGACCTCGTCGAGGCCGGACACGCCCGTGGGGCGCCGCTCGGTAGCTGGGCTCAACTCGACGCCTCCGCGGACAGGATTGGGGGGTGGCGGTCCGAAGGGGAGAAACATAACGTGCCGGGCAGCACGAGGCACGGTTGCCCGGCGGCCCGGGGACCCTCGCCTGGAGAGCGCGAGCCTCTCCGTCCACCTCCACCCTCTCGCACCCGCCCATGTTCTCCTCCCCGAAGCCGGTCGTCGCCATGGTCCACGTGGGCGCGCTCCCCGGAACCCCGGCGAGCCGAGCCTCGCTGCGTGAGCTGGAGGAGCGGGCGGTGGCGGAGTGCGCCGTGTACCGCGAGGCGGGGGTGCACGGCGTGGCGCTGGAGAACATGCACGACGTGCCGTACCTGCGCGGCGGCGTCGGCCCGGAGATCACCGCGGCCATGACGGTGCTCGCGCTGGCGGTGAAGGGGGCGAGCGGGCTCCCCTGCGGGATCCAGATCCTCGCCGGCGCGAACCACGAGGCGCTGGCGGTGGCGCACGCGGCGGGGCTCGACTTCGTGCGCGTGGAGGGCTTCGCGTTCGCGCACGTCGCGGACGAGGGGATCATCGAGTCGTCGGCGGCCTCGCTGCTGCGCTTCCGCCGCCACATCGGGGCGGAGCGGGTGCGGGTCTGGGCGGACGTGAAGAAGAAGCACGCCTCGCACGCGCTGACCGCGGACGTCGGCATCGGCGAGGCCGCTGCGGCGGCGGAGTTCATGCGCGCGGACGCGGTGATCGTCACCGGCTCGGCCACCGGCGAGTGCCCCACCAGCGACCACGTTGCCGAGGTGCGCGGTCGCTGCCGGATCCCGCTGTACCTCGGCTCCGGGATCACGGCGGAGAACCTGGAGCGCTACTACGCCGGCGCGGACGGGTTCATCGTCGGGTCGGCGTTCAAGGTGGACGGGCGGTGGAGCGAGGCGGTGGACCCGCGCCGCGTGGAGCGGTTCATGGCGGCGCACGCGCGCTGCGGGGTGTAGGGAGAGAGCTCCTTCCCGGCTCGACCTGCGTCCCATTCCTATTGACGGTCTACAGGAACGCGTGTACCTTGCCTCTGTAGACCGCCAAAAGGAGACATCATGGCGCACGACCAGTCCGACCTGCTCCAGGGCACGCTGGAGCTCCTCGTCCTCAAGACGCTCTCGCTGGAGCCCATGCACGGGTGGGGGATCAGCCAGCGCATCCAGCAGATGTCCCGGGAGGTCTTCCAGGTGAACCAGGGGAGCCTCTACCCCGCGCTCCAGCGGATGAAGTCCAGGGGGTGGATCACCTCGGAGTGGCGGACCACCGAGAACAACCGGCGGGCGAAGTACTACATGCTGACCGCGGCGGGGGAGCGGGAGCTGGCGCGGGAGCGCTCGCAGTGGGAGCGCTCCTCGGCGGCGGTGAACTGGGTCCTGGGCTGGAGCGGAGGCGCGGCATGAGGTGGCTCTCGGAGGCGCGCGAGAGGCTGCGGGCGCTTGCGTTCCGCGCCCGCGACGAGGCCGAGCTGGACGAGGAGCTGCGCTTCCACCTGGAGATGGAGACGGAGCGGCTCGTGCGCGAGGGGCTCGACCGGCAGGAGGCGAGGCGCCGGGCCGCCATCGCGTTCGGCGGGGTGGAGAAGTACCGGGAAGAGGTACGGGACGCGCGGGGGCTGGGGTGGGCCACCGGCATGTCGCTGGACTTCAAGCTGGGCTTCCGGATGCTGGGGAGGTACCCGGGGCTGACGCTGGTCGGCGGCCTCGCCATCGCGTTCGCGATCGCGACCGGCGCCGCCACGTTCGAGTTCCTGACCCAGATGGTCCGCCCTACGATTCCGCTGCACGAAGGCGGCCGCATCGTGGGGATCCGGGTCTGGGACGCGGCGGGGAGCCGGGTGGAGCCGCGGGCGGTGCACGACTTCCTCGCCTGGCGCGGGGAGCTGAGGGGGGTGGAGCACCTCGGCGCCTTCCGGACGGCCGAGCACAACCTGATCGCCGGGGACGGACCCGCCGAGCCGGTCACCGCGGCCGAGATGACCGCCTCGGGGTTCCGGGTGGCGAGGGTGCCCGCGCTCCTGGGCCGGCCTCTCCTGGAGGAGGACGAGCGCGAGGGGGCCCCGCCCGTGGTCGTGCTCGGCCACGACGTGTGGCGGACGCGCTTCGGGGGCGACCCCGGCGTGGTGGGGCGGGACGTCCGCCTCGGCAACGCGGTGCACACGGTGGTCGGCGTCATGCCCGAGGGCTTCGCGTTCCCGGTGGCCCACGACCTCTGGGTCCCGCTCCGCCCGGGCGCGCTGGACCCCGGACCGCGCCAGGGACCCGAGATCCGGGTCTTCGGCCGTCTCGCTCCCGGCGCCACGCTCCGGGAGGCGCAGGCGGAGCTGGCGACGCTCGGCAGGCGCGCGGCCGCCGCCTTCCCCGACACGCACGAGCACCTGCGGCCCGAAGTCCTCCCGTACGCCCAGTCCATCACGGGGGTCCGGGGATTGGAATCCCTGGCGCTCATGTCGGTCAACGCCTTCCTGGTGATGCTCCTCGTCCTGGTCTGCGCCAACGTCGCCCTGCTGATGTTCGCGCGGGCGGCGACGCGCGAGAGCGAGATCGTCGTGCGGAGCGCGCTGGGGGCGAGCCGCGGCCGGATCGTCGCGCAGCTCTTCGCCGAGGCGATGGTGCTCGGAGGTGTCGCCGCGGTCGTCGGCCTCGCCGCCGCGGGGTTCACGCTGAGGTGGTGGCTGGGCGTGTCCGAGGCCGAGGCGGGAGGGCGGCTCCCGTTCTGGTTCAGCGGCAGCCTGTCGCCGGCGGCCGTGCTCTACGCCGGGCTGCTCGCGGTGCTCGGCGCCGTCGTGGCGGGCGTCGTGCCCGCGCTGAAGGTGACCGGCCGCGGCCTGGACGCGCGCCTCCGGCAGGCGACCGCGGGCGGCGGCGGCCTCCGCCTGGGGGGAGTGTGGACCGCGGTGATCGTCGCCCAGGTGGCGGTCACGGTCGCCTTCCCCGCGACCGCCTTCTTCGCGCGGCAGTACGTGGCGGGGATCCGGTCGCTGGAGGTCGGGTTCCCGGCGGAGGAGTACCTTTCCGCGCGGCTCGAGGTGGACGGGGAGGCCCCGCCCTACCGGGAGCTGGAGCGGCGCCTGGAGGCGGAGCCCGGAGTGGCCGGTGTGACCTTCGCGAGCCGGCTCCCCCGCACGCACCATCCGCCGCGCCGGGTCGAGGTGGACGGCGGGGCGGCGGCTCCGGACCCCGTCCGCGGGCACCGGGTGGGCACGGCCGCGGTCGACGCCGACTACTTCGACGTCCTGGGGGCCCCGATCCTCGCGGGCCGCGCCTTCCACTCCGGCGACCTGGAGCCCGACAGCCGCGCGGTGATCGTGAACGAGTCCTTCGTCGACCGGGTGCTGGGAGGCCGGAACCCGGTCGGCCTGCGGGTGCGCTACCCGGGCCGCGGGCGTCCGGGGCAGCCGGGGCAGTCCGGGGAGGAGCCGGACGCCGGGTACGAGATCGTCGGCGTCGTGAAGGACCTGGGCGTGATCGCCGACGACCCGGCGGAGGGTGCGGGCCTCTACCACCCCCTCGCGCCGGGCGCGGCCTTCCCGGTCCACCTGGCCGTGCACGTGAGGGGAGACCCGGAGTCGTTCGCGCCGCGGCTCCGCGCGATCGCCACCGAGGTGGACCCCGCCCTGCGGCTCCACGAGGTCCTCCCGCTGGACGAGGTCGGGTCCACGCTGTGGCTGGAGCTGGACTTCCTCTTCAAGCTCCTCGTCCTGGTGAGCTCCATCGCCCTGCTCCTCTCGCTCGCCGGGATCTACTCGGTCATGTCGTTCACCGTCTCGCGGCGGACGCGCGAGATCGGGATCCGCGTCGCCCTGGGCGCCGATCCGTGGCGCGTCGCCGCGGCGATCCTCTCGCGGCCGCTCGCGCAGGTCGGGGTCGGCCTCGCCGCCGGGGCTGTCCTCGTGACGGCGCTCACCCGGGTCGTCTCCGGGCTCTCGGCGAAGGAGGTCGGGATGGTGGCGGCGTACATGGCGCTGATGATGGGGGTGTGCATGCTGGCCTGCATCGTTCCCACGCGGCGTGCGCTCCGGGTCGAGCCCACCGATGCGCTGAGGGCGGAAGGATAGACCGGCGCGCGGACGCGCTCGCCGCCGGAGCGCCGATGGGGGCGCCGGACCGGTCCGGCGCCCCCTTCGGCTGCTGCAGCGATCCCGACGGCGGAGGCTACCGCTGCCCCGCGATTCACCGGCGCTGCAGGAGGTTGTCGATCCGGGTCCACTCCTGCGCCAGGTCCGCCCGGTCGTCGGCGTCCAGCGTGGAGCCGCCTCCCGAGCCGTCGCCCTCCTTCATCAGCTTCATGAGCCGGTCGCGCCGCTGCTCCAGCTTGGCGCGCTCCGCGTCGGTCAAGGGTGTCGCGTCTGCCACTCTCTGCCCCTCTGCTGGTGGATGGTGCCGCTCCTGCTCTCCTGTACCCGTCTCCGGCCATTCCGATCGAACCCGGCGCGCCGGGCGCTGCCCTGCACCGCGGGCGAGGAAGCTGGACCTCTGCGTTCCCCGGGTCTACTTTTGGGTTGCCCGCCAGGCTCGCCCGTCCCCGCGGCACCCCATCCCCGGAATTCGCAGTGAAGATCCTCGAGCGAGAGCCGTTCCTCCTGCAGCTCGCCTCCGCGCACGCCGAAGCGGCGGTGAACGCCGGCCGCGTCGTCCTGCTGAGCGGCGAGGCGGGGATCGGCAAGACCGCGCTCGCCACGCGGTTCGTGGAATCCCTCGACCCCCGCTTCCGGGTGCTGTGGGGCGCGTGCGACGCCCTCCTGACGCCGCGCCCGCTCGGCCCGCTGCACGACATCGCCCGGCAGACCCGCGGCGCGCTCGGCGGCCTCCTCGAGGACCGGGCGGACCGGGAGCGGCTCTTCACGGCGTTTCTGGCCGAGCTCGGGCGGTCGAGCGGGAGCGTGGCGATCGTCGAGGACGTGCACTGGGCGGACGAGGCCACGCTCGACCTGCTGAAGTTCACCGCCCGGCGGATGCGGCAGCTCCCGGCGCTCCTGGTGCTGACCTTCCGCGACGACGAGGTCGGGCCCAGCCACCCGCTCCGGCGGCTGCTGGGCGACCTGCCGCGCGAGCACACGCTCCGCCTCCGCCTCCCCCGCCTCTCGGAGGAGGCGGTTCGAGCGCTGGCCCAGGATTCGGACCGCTCCGCCGACGCCCTGTACGGCGCCACGGGCGGCAACCCCTTCTTCGTGACGGAGGCGCTGGCCAGCGGGGGCGAGGGCGTTCCGGCTTCCATCCGGGACGCGGTCCTCGCGCGGGCCATACGCCTGTCGTGTCCCGCGCGACAGGTGCTCGACTGCGTGGCCGTCGTTCCGGGCCGGGCCGAGCGCTGGCTGGTGGAGGCGGTCGCCTCGCCCTCAGCGGACGCCATCGAGTCGTGCGTCATGGCGGGGATGCTGCAATCGAGCCCCGAGCACCTGTCGTTCCGGCACGACCTCGCCCGACAGGCGTGGGAGGGCTCCCTGGAGGCGGGACGGACCCGTGCTCTGCATGGGCGGATCCTGGAGGCCCTGCTGGCGCGTGGGGAAGGGGCGGCCGGCATGGCGCAGGTCGTCCACCACGCGGACCGGGCGGGGGACGGCGCCGCCGTCCTGCGGTTCGCGCCGGAGGCGGCACGGGAAGCGGCGACGCTCGGCGCGCACCGCGAGGCGGCCGCCCACTGGCGCGCCGCGCTCCGCTACGCGGACCGGCTCACGCCGGAGGAGCACGCGGAGCTGCTGGAGCAGCATGGCTACGAGTGCTACCTCACCGAGCAGATCGAGGAGGCGCTCACCTCCCGCGGCGCCGCGCTCCGCATCTGGAACGCGGCGGGCCGCCGCTGCCGGGAGGGGGACTCCCTGCGCTGGCTGTCGCGGCTGCACTGGCTCTCCGGGCGGAAGGCGGAGGCGGAGCACCACGCGCGTGAGGCCGTGCGCATCCTCGAGTCGGAGGACCCCCCGGGCCGTGAGCTCGCGATGGCCTACAGCAACCTCTCCCACCTCTCCATGCTGGACGGGCGCTACGCCGCCACGCGGGAGTGGGGCGAAAAAGCCATCGAGCTGGGGCGCCGTATCGGGGACACCGAGGTGTTGATCCACGCGCTGAACAACGTGGGCACCGCGGAGTCGGTGCTGGACCCGGAAGCGGGATGCCGGAAGCTCGAAGAGAGCCTGCGGCTGGCGCTCGAGGGAGAGTACCAGGAGCACGTGGCCCGGGCGTTCTGCAACCTGTCCTGCCACGCGATCGAGGCGCACGACTACGCGGTGCTCTACGCCCTGCTCGACCAGGGGATCGAGTACTGCACCCGGCGCGACCTGGATTCGTGGGTCTTCTATCTGCGCTCCTACGTTGCCCGCGCCCTCCTGGAGCAGGGGGAGTGGACGCGCGCCGCGGACGAAGCCAGCTCGATCCTGGCGCAGCCCCGGGTGTCTCCGGTCACCCGCATCCCCGCCCTCGTCGTGCTCGCCCGGGTCCGGGTCCGGCGCGGAGATCCCGGCGCGATGGAGCTCCTGGACGAGGCCCGCGCGCTGGCGCTCCCCACAGGCGAGCTGCAGCGGATCGCCCCGGTGGCGGCCGCGCGGGCGGAGGCGGCCTGGCTCGCCGGGGACGCGGCGCGGGCCGCCTCCGAGGCACAGGAGGCCTATGCGCTCTCCCTGCAGCGGGACAACCCCTGGGAGCGCGGGGAGATCTGCTACTGGCTGTGGCGCGCGGGAGCGCTCCCCTCCCCGCCGGAGGGCATCGCCGAGCCCTTCGAGCGGCACATCGCGGGAGAGCCGGGCCGTGCGGCGGCGGCGTGGGAGGCGCTCGGCTGCCCGTACGAGCAGGCCATGGCGCTCGGCGACAGCGACGAGGAGCCCGACCTGCGGGCGGCGCTCGCCATCTTCGAGCGCCTGGGCGCCACGCCGGCCGCTTCCGTGGTGCGGCAGCGCCTGCGGGCGTGCGGCGTGCGGCGGATCCCCCGCGGCCCGAGGCCGGCCACGCGCGGCAACGCCTTCGGCCTGACCCGCCGACAGATGCAGATCCTGGATCTCCTGGCCCAGGGGCTGGCCAACGGGGAGATCGCCGGCCGCCTGTTCATCTCTCCGAAGACGGTGGACCATCACGTCTCCGCGATCCTCGCGAAGCTCGCGGTGCAGTCCCGCGGGGAGGCCGCCGCGCTCGCCCGCGAGCAGGGAGCCCTCACAAAATAGGGAGCCGGCGCCCCGGAAATGGGGAGCCCTCCCGATGCCTGCGCCCCGTGCGCGAGGGTAGCTTTCCTCCGTCTGATGATCCCCGACCCATCCACCGGAGGAGGAACACATGCCGCGCTACATGGTCGAACGCACCTTTCCCGAGGGGCTCGTGATCCCCATGAACGAGGAGGGTGCGCAGGCGTGCCTGTCCGTGGTCGGCACCAACGCGGAGGAGGGCGTCACCTGGGTGCACTCCTACGTGAGCGGCGACCGGGCCAAGACCTTCTGCATCTACGACGGGCCGACCCCCGAGGCCATTCGCAAGGTCGCGGAGCGGAACCAGCTCCCCGTGAACCAGATCACCGAGGTCCGGGTCCTCGACCCGTACTTCTACCGCTGAGCAGGGGGGTGCGGGAAGCAGAGCGGGG
>DASYWD010000430.1 GCA_035936415.1 Longimicrobiaceae bacterium | reverse complement strand
GCGCTGGCCGCGTTCACCGCGGGGGCCGGGGTGTCGCCGCTCACGGCGGCCGCGGGGGCGGGGCTCCTGGCGGCGCTCTGGCGCCTCCCGCCGCCGGAGTGGGGCCCGCACGTGGAGCGGGCGATCCGGGCCGGGGCCGTGCTCCTGTGCGTGCGCGTACTGTACGTGGCCTTCGTGGCGGCGGACGACTTCATGCCCGACGTGCTGGCGATGCTCCTCTTCCTCCTGGTGGGGGAGTCGCTCCGCCCGCTCGCCGCGCGCAACGACATGCGGCTCTACGCGCTGGCGCTGGCGCTGATGATCGCGGCCACGGCGTACTACCCGGGGCTCGCCTTCGCCGCGGCGTTCGTGGCGTTCGTCGCCCTGGCGACGCTGGCGCTGATGACCGGCCACCTGCGGCGCGAGGCGGAGCGCTTCCGCGTTCCCGGCGTCCCGGTGGGGCGCTCCTTCCTTTCCGCCACCGCCGCGCTCTCCGGCGTCACCGTGCTGGCGAGCGTCGCCGTGTTCCTGGTGTTCCCGCGGCTGCCGCGGGGGTGGAACGTGCAGGGACGGCCCGGCGCCGCGGACGTCATGGCGGGCTTCGGCGACGAGGTGTCGCTGGGGGAGCACGGGAGCCGCATCTCCCCCAACCCGCAGGTCGCCTTCCGGGTGGAGTTCCCGGAGGGCCAGCCCCCCGACCCGGCCGGGCTCCGGTGGCGGGGGCGCTCCTTCGACCACTTCGACGGGGTCCGCTGGTCGCGCAGCGGCGGCGGCCCCTGGGCCGCCACCCCGCCGGGAGTGTACCTGGACCGCTGGGGCGGCCCCCTCCGGAGCTACCGGGTCTACGGCGGCCCCCCGGGGGCGCGGGTCCTCTTCGGGCTGCACCCGCTGGTCCGGCTGGAGCCCCGCTCGGCCATCCGCGCGCTCCTGGACGCCAGCGGCGACGTGGGCTTCTCCGGCTCCGACGCACCCTCGTACGACGCCGTCTCCGCCGCGCCGCTCCCCCCGGAGGAGGCGCTGCGCGCGGCGCCGGACGCGCTGCCACCCTGGGCGGAGCGCTACCTGCAGCTCCCGCCGCTCTCCGCCCGCGTGCGGCGCCTGGCGGACTCGCTCGCCGCGGGGCACGACACGCGCTACGACCGGGCCCGCGCCGTGGAGCGGTGGCTGCGGACCGGGTTCCGCTACACGCTGGACCTCCCCCGCAGCGCCGACGAGGCGCGGCTGGAGCACTTCCTCTTCGCGCGGCGCGCGGGGCACTGCGAGTACTTCTCCACCGCCATGGCGATGCTCCTCCGCGCGGAGGGGATCCCCGCCCGCAACGTCACGGGCTTCCAGGGCGGCGAGTGGAACCAGTTCGGGGGGTACCTGGCCGTGACCGGGAACGACGCGCACTCCTGGGTGGAGGTGTGGTTCCCCGAGCTGGGGTGGGTCCCCTTCGATCCCACCCCGCCCGGGAGCCGCGCGCTCGCCGCGGGGGCGGCGGCCAGCTGGAGCTGGCCGGCCTTCCTCTGGCTGGACGGCCTGCAGCACCGCTGGTACAAGTGGGTGATCGGCTACGACCTGCAGAAGCAGGTCGGGATCTTCCGGCGGGTGGGTGGCGCCTTCGGGCAGGGGGGCGGGGACCGCGGCCGGTGGAGCGGCGGCGGGCGGGTCCCCCTCCGCGACCTCGCGCCCTGGCTGGCGGGGGCGGCGCTCGCCTGGCT
>DASYWD010000429.1 GCA_035936415.1 Longimicrobiaceae bacterium | reverse complement strand
GCCGAGAACAGCACCGCGCCGCGGCTCTCCGCGTCCGCGGTGCGGTCCCAGGCGGCCAGCACCTCGGCGGCGCGGACGGCGGCCGGCACCCCGGACGCCCGCGCGGCGGGGACCAGCTCGTCCAGCACCCGGTCGGCCAGGAGCATGCGGTTGGAGTGGCGCATCTCCAGCAGCTCGGCGAAGGTGATGCTGCTGTCGGCCGCGAGCATCTGCAGGGCGCGCTGCTCGCGGAACAGTAGCGACCGCGGCGCCACGTAGGCCGGGAAGCGCGCCGGGTCCAGCGGGGAGGGGAGCGTGGCGAACCAGGGCGGCGAGTTGGAGTTCTGCACGAAGCCGCTGGCGGGGTCCACGATGCGGGGGAGCTCGTCGTAGCCCAGCACGCCCGTCCACAGCGTGGCCGAGGTGTCGCCGCGCACCGCCGTCTGCCAGGAGGCGAAGTCGCCGGAGGGGCGCCGGGGGATCCGCCCGCCGAAGAGGTAGAGGATGTGCCCCTCACGGTCCGCGTAGATCACGTTGAACATGGGGAGCTGCATCCGCCGCAGCGCCGCCTCGAACTCGGCCAGGCTGCGGGCGCGCCCCATCTCCAGCATCTGCCCCGCCAGCCCGCCCGCCTCCAGAGAGGTGGTCCGCAGCGCGACCGCCGAGGTGTCGTCCATGCGGATCACCGGCCCGTGGACCGAGCGCCGCACCACGAGCTCCTCCTCGCGCACGCTCCCGTCCGCCCCCTTCACCCGCAGCGCCTGCCGCGACGTCTCGAACGGGCGCACCCCGCCGTCGAAGCGGTAGCCGCCCGGCGCCAGCCGGAGCGCGTAGGCGTCCAGAGCGTCGATGGTGTTGACGGTGTGCGTCCAGCCCAGGTGGTCGTTGAAGCCGATGGTGATCGCCGGCAGGCCGATCAGCGCCGCACCGTACACGCTGGTCCCGGGGGAGACCAGGTGCGCCTCGTAGAAGAGCTGCAGGTCGTCCGACCAGGACAGGTGCGGGTTCTGGAGGAGCAGGGCGTTGCCGCTGGCGGAGCGCGACGGGGCGATGGCCCAGCCGTTGGAGCCCGGCCGGCGCTCCGGGGGGAACCCGTCCAGCCCCACCGGCGGCGGCTGGTTCCCGGTGATGGAGACGAACGCGAACATCGCCCGGTGCTGGTGCCGGAGCAGGTCCTCGGGCGTGACGGGGAGCACCACCTCCAGCGAGTCCGTGATGCGCTCCGGGTGGGCGCGCGCGTAGGCGTTGACGCCGTCCGCGAACGCCTGGAGGTAGCGGCGCAGCTCCGGCGGCTGGGCGGCCAGGTCGCGCTCCCCCTGCTCCGGGATCCCCATGGTGCGCATCAGCCGGTCCGAGGCCAGGTAGCGCTCGCCCCAGTACTCGGCGCCGCGCCCGCGGGCCAGCCCGTAGAGCATGAGCACCTTGTCGCCGTGGCTGTGGGCCTGCGCCCAGCCGAAGCCGTGGCCCAGCTCCTCGTCGCTCGCGGCGAAGACGTGCGGCACGCCCCAGCGGTCCCACAGGATCTCGGAGGCTCCCGGGGACGGGGCGGCGGGCGGGGCCGCGCAGCCGGCCGACAGGACGAGGAGGGCCGCGCCGAGCAGGCGCAGCGCCGGGAAGGGGCGCGGTGTCATGGTCCGGACTTCGGGGGAGGAGGGGCCGCGGGCCGCCGCGGCACGGAAGGCGGGAATCGATAGCTCCCGCGGCGGCGAAGCGCAACGGGGGCGCCGCCGCGGGAACGGGGCTACTCCGTCTCCCCCTCCTCCTCGAACATGGGGCTAACCTCCCGCCACAGCTCCTCCACCCGGCTCCGGAGCTGCCGCACCCGCTCCTCCTCCGCGGACTCGTCCTCCAGGTAGTAGCGCGCCGCGCTCAGGGCGCTGTACGCCCGCCAGAGCGCCCGGGAGGCCGGGTTGCGCTTGCCGCGGGGGCGCTTCTCGTCGCGCAGGCGGGCCAGCATCCACTCCGAGAGCTCGTCGTCCACCAGGAGGACGGCGCCGTCCTGCTTCGCCTCCCCCTCCACGAACTCCTGCAGCTTCCTGCGGAACGAGCGGGGCACGCCGGCCACCACGTACAGCGACAGGTCGTCACGCTCCAGGATCTCGGCCATGCGGGTCTCCTCCGGCATCCGGTTCGGGCGAACACGCATCTTGCCGCGCCGGGGCGGCAAGATGCAGACCGGAGGGAGCGCGCCGCCTCAGTAGAAGCGGTACAGCTCCACCCGGTCGCTGCCGACCTGCGTCCCCTCCAGGCGCACGTTGTCGCCGGTCCGCAGCCGGTTGAACCGGTCCACGGTGGTACTGCCCGGGTTGTACGGGAGCGTCACCGTCACGCCGCCATAGCTCGTCTGGAGCTGGAACCAGCCGCGCTGCCGGTCGATCTGCCCCACCCTCCCGGTGAACTGCTGCATCTGCCCGCTCGCGCCGGCCTGGCCCGTACGCTCCTGCACGGACTGCTGCACGTCGATCCGGCTGGCGTAGGGGTTCCCCTGCCGGGACTGCTGGACCTGGATGGCGACCACGTCGCCGCGCTCCAGGTTGGTGACCTGGTACTGCCGCTGCTGGTAGATCACGAGCGTGTTCTGGT
Organism: Longimicrobiaceae bacterium; assembly: GCA_035936415.1. NCBI lineage: Bacteria > Pseudomonadati > Gemmatimonadota > Longimicrobiia > Longimicrobiales > Longimicrobiaceae > Longimicrobiaceae bacterium. The sequence continues at coordinate 606 of DASYWD010000429.1, read as the reverse complement.
CGTACTGGAGGGCGCCGGTGCGCCCGTCCTGCGTGCGGACCTGGATGAGCTGCTGCCGGGTGTCCACCCCCTGGACCTCCGCGACGACCTGGCCCTGCTGCGAGCCGCTGCCGGGCATCCCGGCGGCGCCGCCCAGGATGTCGCCGAGCGCGCCGAGGTTGGCACCGGCGCAACCGGAGGCGGCGAGGACCGCGATCAGAAAGGCCGCCCTGCGGCCGAAAGCAAGCAAGCGCATGGTGGCTCCGGGGCAAAGGGTTCCGTAACGGGAGCGGCACCGCTCCGCCCGGATCCAGGCAAGAGCGGTGCCGCATCGTACGCATCCGCTTGTTCGGAAAGGAGATAACCCACCCCCTGCGGGTCTCGCGCGGCCTACCCCAGCCCGCCGCCGCCGCCCGCGTCCGAGCCGCCGCTGCTGGTCCCCCGGTCCCCGGCGACCCCCGGCGTGCCGGAGCCGTTGCGGTCCTGGTCCATCTCGTCCTCCGGTCGTTCGGGTTCCTTCGCTGAGGGGCGTGTCCTGCCGCAAGAGCCCCGCCAGCGTCCCCGCGGTTTGCCACCGGCGCACCGAAGGAACAGATTCCTGGAGGTCCGGGTTACACCCCGTCCGGG
>DASYWD010000428.1 GCA_035936415.1 Longimicrobiaceae bacterium | reverse complement strand
GGGCGGAGACGCCCCACGCCGGGACAGGAGCGCCCCGGCTCCGGGGGAGGAGACGGGGCGCGGATGAGGGAGAAGAACCGGAGGCCTACAATCCCCGCCCCATCAGCTCCGCGACGAGCTGGTTGAAGCGGACCGGGTCGTGCAGCGGCGAGCCCTCGGCGATCAGTCCCCAGCCGAAGAGGATCTCCGCGTACTCCGCGACGGCCGGGTCCTCCGGGTTGGCGTCGAAGCGCGCCTTGAGCTTCCGCACCACCTCGTGCCCGGGGTTCAGTTCCATGATGCGCCGCTGCTTGGGCGCGTCGTTGATCCCGGTGGCGAGCATCCGCTCCAGGTGCGGCGAGTAGTCGTGCTCCGCCCCCACCAGCACGGCGGGCGACTTGGACAGGCGCCCGGAGAGGCGCACCTGCTTCACCCACGTCTCCAGCTTCTTCTCCAGCGCCTCCAGGAGCGGCTTGTACGCCTCCTCCTCGCCGGTCTTCTCATCCTTCTTCTCCTCCTCGCCGCCCAGGTCCACGACGCCCTTCCCCACCGACTTCAGCTTCTTGCCCTCGAAGTCCCAGAGCGACTGCACCACCAGCTCGTCCACCGGGTCGGAAAGGTAGAGCACCTCGAAGCCCTTCTCGCGGAACATCTCCAGCGAGGGGTTGTTCTCGATCACGCTGCGCGAGGGGCCGGTCAGGTAGTAGATGGCCTGCTGCTCCTCCGGCATGCGCTCCACGTACTCGCCCAGCGTGGTGAGCGCCTCCGGGTCGCGCGAGGACTCGAACATCAGCAGCTTGTTGAGGGTCTCGCGCTGCTCGTGGTCCTGCCCCACCCCCTCCTTGATGGCGCGGCCGAACTGCCCCCAGAACTCGGTGTAGCGCTCGCGGTTCCCCTCCTGCATCGCGGTCAGCACGCCGAGCACCTTCTTCACCAGCGCCTGGCGGATCTTGCGGATGTTGCGGTCGTCCTGCAGCGTCTCGCGGGAAACGTTGAGCGGCAGGTCCGGCGAGTCCACCACCCCGCGCACGAAGCGCAGGTAGCGCGGGAGGAGGTCCTCGTAGCTCTCCATCACCAGCACCCGCTTCACGTACAGCTTCAGCCCCGGCTTGGCGCCCACGTAGAACAGGTCGCGCGGCGCCTTGCTGGGGATGAAGAGCAGGGCCTGGTACTCGATGGTCCCCTCGCCGCGCTGGTGGACGATCTCGAAGGGCTCCGTCCAGTCGTGCGAGATGGTCTTGTAGTAGTCCCGGTACTCCTCCTCCTTCACCTCCGAGGGCGAGCGCGCCCAGATCGGGAGGCGCGAGTTGAGGACCTTCTCCTCGATCTCCCGCGCCTCGGCCTCCGGGGCGTCCTGCCCGGCCTCCATCGCGTCCACTTCCTTCTCGGCGACGAGGACGATTGGGTAGGTGATGAAGTCGCAGTGCTGCTTGATGATGCGGGTCAGCGTCCAGCGCTCGGCGTAGTCGTCGATCCCGTTCTCCCGGTCCACGGGCTTGAGGTGCAGCGTGATGGTGGTGCCGTGCCCCTCGCGCTCCGCTTCGGAGATGGTGTAGCTCCCGTCGCCGGTGCTCTCCCAGTGCGTCGCCGTGGCCTCGCCGGCGCGGCGGGTGACCAGCTCCACCCGGTCGGCCACCATGAACGACGAGTAGAAGCCCACGCCGAACTGGCCGATGAGCTGCGCGGCGCCCTCGCCGGCGGGCTTCTCCTTCAGGGAGCGCAGCATCTCCGCCGTCCCGGACTTGGCGATGGTGCCGATGTTGGAGATCACCTCCTGGCGGCTCATCCCGATGCCGTTGTCGCGCAGCGTGAGCGTGCGCGTGCGCGCCTTCTCGTCGGGGATCACGCGGATCTCCGGCTCGCCCTCGGCCACGATCTCCGGGCGCGTGAGCGCCTCCAGCCGCAGGCGGTCGTGCGCGTCGGAGGCGTTGGAGACCAGCTCGCGCAGGAAGATGTCCTTGTCGGTGTAGAGCGAGTTGATCACCAGCTTCAGGAGCTGCTGCACCTCGGCCTGGAACTCGAAGGTCTCGAGCTGTTCCTTCTCCGCGACTGCCATTCTGCTGACTCCGTTCAACTGGGTGTGCTGATTGCGCTTGTCGGCGCGCCCGGACGGCGGCCCTGCAGGCGCCAACATTAATCCCGGCCTTCCCGTATTTCAAGTGCACGCTGTCGCCTACCATGCGAGCCGGTCCGCGGTCGGCTCCCGGAGCAGAACGGCGACGAGCGCCGAGGGTCTGCGACCATGCGTCAGGCCGGCAGGCCGTGCTCGTCGTAGCCGATGATCTCGTCCGGGGATCGATCGTCCAGCACCGGGTGCTGGTTGAAGTTCCTGGATCTGCCGGATCTCCTCGCGCAGCCCAGCCTTGTCCTTGCGCCCGGTCTTCCGGATGAGCTGCTCGCGAAGCGCCTGGGTGACCGCCTGGGTGATGTTCTCGCCCGTCGCCCGGGCCAGCTCGCGCGCGAGGCGCTCGGCCTCGGGGTTCTTGATGTTCAGGGCCATGCTCCTCCTCCGGGGATGAATGGTGGAAATCCAGGCAGTTTCCACCATCCCGACAATCGCCCTCACCCCGGCTTCCGGGCCGAGAGGCCGTACATCAGTGGCATCTCCGGCACTCCCTCCGGCGGCGCCCAGCGCCGCCCCGGGAGCGGGCGCATCCCCTCGAAGGGCGCGTAGCCGTTGGAGTACGGCCACTCCCGCAGCGCCTCCAGCGTGAGCCCCGCCTCCAGGAGCGCCCCGACCACCTCCCCCACCCCCCAGGCGAACTCGTGCGACGGGTGCGGGTTGCGGAAGTCCACCACCCCCTCGCGGTACTCCGCCCCGTGCAGCAGCCCCTCCCCGGACCAGGCGACGTAGTCCCGGATCCCCTCCTCGGAGCGGATCGCCCGCCCGCCGGAGTAGGGGAAGACCAGCCGCATCCGCGCGTCGAACATCGCCGCCACGGGGTGGAAATCCACCAGCACGAAGTGCCCGCCGCCTCCGAGCACCCCGGCGATCCCCCGCGCCCACGGCCCCAGCTCCGACAGCCAGCAGACCGCTCCGTACGAGGAGAACACCCGGTCGAACCGGCGCCCCGCGCGCGCCGCCTCCTCCAGCCAGTCGTACACGTCCGCGCGCTCGAAGACGGCCGGGATCCCGGATTCCGCCGAGAGCCTCCGCGCGAAGGCGACGGCCTCGTCGCTGATGTCCACCCCGACCGCGTCGGCGCCCAGCGCGGCCAGGCTCAGCGTGTCCTGCCCCGCGTTGCACTGCAGGTGCAGCAGCGTGCGCCCCGCAACCTCGCCCAGGAGATCGCGCTCCTCCGGGAAGAGCGTGCTCCCCCCGCCGCGCAGCCACGCCGCCTGGTCGCCCTTGTGGGAGTTGTGCGCCGCCGTGGCGGCGTTCCAGGAGCGGCGGTTGGCCTCGTGCAGGTCGCCGCGCATGGTGGGAGCTCCGGGGCGGGAGGGGAACGAAAGCGCCTGCCGGGCCGGACGGCCCGACAGGCAAGATGGCGCGCGGCGGACGCCCCGGGAAGGGCCAGGCTCAGCGCCGCGCCGGCTCCCGGATGATCCGCTTCAGCAGCTTCCCCACGGGGAGGGCGGCGTTCACGTCGACCACCTGGTTGATGAGCGCCAGCTCCTCCAGGGGGATCACCGAGGGGAACCGGCGGTTGAACTCCGTGAGCGACATAGCCCGGTCCAGGCGGACGATGTCCACCCGCGGCGCGATCACGTTCAGCACCTCCGGGTCCGTCACCGGCGCGAAGGAGCCGATCACCCCCTGGAAGGTCCGGTCGTAGGCGTTGAAGGCGGCTCCGGGGGTGTACGAGAGGATCTGGTAGACCTTCCCCCCGTACTCCAGGAAGGCCGCCCGGCCCGCGATCACGCCCTGCTGCGTCTGCGCCTGGAAGGCGCTGACCACGGCGGGGACGCCGTTGATGCGGTCGCGGAAGGTCTGCCCGCCCTGCACCCCCTGCTGCGCGAGGAAGCGCCGGGCCGCGTCCTCCGCGCTCGTCGCGCCGGCCAGGCTGAGCTGGATGACCGCGTCCTGGCGCGGGCTCACCGCCGTGACCGACTGCGAAAGGTTCTGCGTCCGCCACCCCTCCGGGAAGCGGAGCTGGAAGCGCAGGTCCGGGTGGAGGAAGAGCCCGCCCCGGAAGAAGCCGTTCCGCGGGTTCTCCCCGTACGCCAGCCCGTCGATCTGCCCCAGGTACTCCGCGGCGCCCAGCGTGAGCCGCTCGTTCCCGGTGAGCGTGGCCAGGCGCGCCTCCACCGCCTGGATCCGCTCCGCCGGGGCCGGGTGGGACGACTGCCAGCTCGGGAGGGGGCTCCGCCCCTCGGCCTCGCCGATCCGCTGCAGCGTGGCGAAGATGTCGTCCATCTCCCGCACGTCGTACCCCTGGCTCAGGGCGTACTTGAAGGCCAGCTCGTCCGACTGCCGCTCCGCGTCCCGCCCGTAGCTGAGGAAGAGGAGCTGCAGTCCCCCGGAGGCCAGGCCGCCGAGCTGCTGCGCGGCGGAGGGGAAGAAGATGGACCCCACCCCCAGCCCGAGCTGCGCGAGCTGCGCCCGGCTGATCTGCGTCACCGAGTGGCGGGCGGTGACGTGGCCGATCTCGTGCCCCAGGACGGCGGCCAGCTCGGCCTCCGAGTCCATCAGGTTCATCATCCCGCGGGTGATGAAGATGTACCCGCCCGGCAGCGCGAAGGCATTGGGCGTGGGGTCGTCCACCACCCGGAAGGTCCAGGGCAGGCCCGGCCGCTCCGAGGCGGCCGCGAGCCGGGCGCCCAGCCGCTGCACGTAGGCCTGCAGCGCGTCGTCGTTCACCAGCCCGAGACTCTGCGCCACCTCCTGCGCGGCCTGCTGCCCGATCTGGATCTCCTGCGACTCGGAGATCAGCGCGAGCTGACGCTGGCCGGTGACGGGGTTGATGGCGCAGCCGGCGGCCAGCGCGGCCCCTGCCGCGCACAGCACCGGGAGCACCCGGGTGCGGATCTCCCTGCGCATCGTCGAAAGCATGCGATCCTCGTTCAGGTCGTCGGTCGGGCCCGCCGTTCTCGTACGGTACGGGCGCGGATGCGGCGCGCAGGCGCAAGAACCGCTCCCGCCGCGAGCCGCTTCCTCCTCAGCCGGCCCCGGCCCCTCCCAGGGGCCCCAGCGCGTGCACCACGGCCAGGCTCACCGCGTCGGCGTGGCGGAAGCCGGCCTCGTAGAGCAGGTCCACGTTCTGGAAGAGGACGGACGCGAGGAGGGGATCCGCCGCCAGCCGCGCACCCGCGGCCTCCGGTCCGCCGCCCGCCTCCTCCGGCGAGGCGGCGAGCCGCAGGAGGCGGAGCACGCACTCCGCGGCCACCCGCAGCTCCCCGGGGGCGGGCGTGCGCCCACCCACCCGCAGCGGCGCCGCGAGCTGGCCGGCGGCCGCCTCCAGGAACGGCAGGGCGGCGCGCGCGTCGTCTCCCAGCTCCGCCTGCGCGAGCCGGGCGATCGTATCGTCGCTCATGTGATGGTTTCCGGCGTCCCGGCGCCCGGCGAAACGCCGAACCATGCGTCTCCCCGTCCCCGCACGCAAGCGGGCCGCGCGGAGCCCCGCGGGGCTTCCAAAACGCCCCCAAAACCGCTATATTATTTGATCACAAATACTTCCGATTGTAGCGGCCGTTGTTCTGGCCCGGTCCCTGCACTACAGGGGGCGTCCGCTCGCGCCGCGGGTGGAGGGGTTTGAGACGAAAGCCCAGCAGATCCGCGGTGTTTCGGCGCCCCGAGGGGCGCGAAATGATTCAAGTGTCCAGCAGGAGCTGACGTATGCGTGTCCTCAAAACTGCCCTCGTCCTGTCCACCCTGGTGGGCACCGCCGCCTGCGGGCGCCAGGACGCGCCGGAGCCGGCAGACCTGGCCTGGCTCGACACCCTGGAGCTGCAGAGCGCCCCGGCCGCGCAGGCCGTGGTCTCGCCGGTGGAGCTCGGCATGGTCCACACGGCCCACACCGAGACCCCGGCGCCCGAGCCCGAGGTGAAGCCGGTGGAGGAGCCGGTCCGCACCGCGGCGCGGGAGTCGAAGTCCAGCTCCAGCAGCACGCGCAGCAGCTCGTCGGCGGCGCGCCGCAGCTCGGGGAGCAGCAGCGGGGGGAGCTCCGGCGACTACCAGGCCCCGGCGCCGCGGGCGCGGACGGTCGAGGTGAAGAACACCAAGCGTGACGCCGCCATCGGCGCGGTGGTCGGCGCCGGCGTGGGCGCGGTGGCCGGCGGGCCGCGGCACCGGGTCAAGGGCGCGGTGATCGGCGCGGCCACCGGCGGGCTCGCCGGCGCGGTGATCGGCAGCACCATCGACAAGTCGAAGCGCACCGTCTACGACTACTGACCTCCCGGGGTGACGGGGCGCCAAAGCGCCCCCGTCCCTCCGCGGGACGGGGGCGCTTTTCGTGGCCGCCCGGCGCAAGTCGCTGCGCCTCCTGGATTTGCGAAGGGGCTTGACGGGGCCGGGGATTTTTATATGTTTGTGCCCCGCAACGATTTGAAGCACCGATAGCTCAACTGGCAGAGCAGGGGACTCTTAATCCCAAGGTTGTAGGTTCGATTCCTACTCGGTGCATTCGGTCCGGTACAGGTGGTTCGTGCGCCCGTAGCTCAGCTGGATAGAGCGTCTGCCTACGGATCAGAAGGTCGGGAGTTCGAATCTCTCCGGGCGCACCTGAAGTTGCTCCGGTGGCGGAACTGGTAGACGCGCTAGATTCAGGATCTAGTGGGCGCAAGCCCGTGGAGGTTCGAGTCCTCTCCAGAGCATCTTTGCCCCGTTCGTCTAGTGGCCTAGGACAACGCCCTCTCACGGCGTAAACAGGGGTTCGATTCCCCTACGGGGTACTGCGGGAAATGCGGGAGTAGCTCAGCTGGTAGAGCATCAGCTTCCCAAGCTGAGGGTCGCGGGTTCGAGCCCCGTCTCCCGCTTCTTTTTGCCCACTTAGCTCAGTTGGTTAGAGCATCTGACTGTTAATCAGAGGGTCCCAGGTTCGAGTCCTGGAGTGGGCGCTGTAGACAAACGAACGCCCGGCAAGCACTTACGCTTGCCGGGCGTTCGTTTTCTCCTCTCCGGAAAAAATCGGAGAGTCACCCTGGAGCCACCAGCCGCTCACCCTCTCATTCGCGTCTGGTATCTGCCCCGGGTCGTGGGGATCGCCCTCACCGCGGTTCTCGATCACACCTGTCCTCCGCAGGGGGCGGGCGCTCGAGTCCCTCAGCGCCCATGAGGCGGCCCGGGGAGAACCGGGAGACCGGGAAGGCGGCAGTTGCCATCCTGATGGGCGGAATGCGGCGGGGGCGTTTCGTCGCTGCAGCGCGCGGAAGGTGTCGAGTCGCTTGCGGAACGCCTTCTCCGCATTGATAATCATAGCCCAGGCGCGGCTTCTATGCAATCCAGCTTTCTGCCTGCGCCCTGCCCGAGAGCACTGGAGCGTGCCTACCGGCGAGCCGGCCTATTGCTCCTGCGCGAGCAGCGGCCTCGCCGCTGAGAGGATCGCGCGGCCTGCGCCAGCCACAGCCTGGACACGAGTGGAGGCGAGTTGCTGAGGAACGGCTCGACGTGAGCGCGGCCTCTCGAGCGTGCTGCTGATCGCGAACGGCGCACCGGCATCGGGCGGCAGCTGCACGGCGGGGGAACTCGCCCTCACGATGGGCTTCGGCCAGATGGTGATGGACGGCGAGGAGATCGATCCCCACGCCGGAATGGTCCAGATCCACCGCACGCAGAACGGCGGAGACTCTCGGCTGAGCGTGAGCAGGGAGGGCTCGGGAGCGGTGCTTCGCGTCGAGGGAACGACGTTCTACGGGGCGCAGGTGAAGGCGCTCCTGCGTTGCCGAAGCGCGAACTTCATGCAGTGAGCTGAACGACGGCTCCGTGGTCTACGAGCCGACCGGAATCGCTGGCCGCCATCCACCAGAGGACGAAGACGATGAAGCCGATCCGCAGCACCTCCACCCTGCTCCTGCTCCCGCTCGTGGCACTGGTCGCACTCAGTGGCTGCGAGGCGGGAGCCGAGGCTCCGCCGACTCCCGACGCGATCTCCACCGGCGTGGCGGCGGAGGCAGGGCCGGCACTCGCGGAGCCGAGCTCCGAGGACACCTACGAGGTGACCATCGGCAGCGGCCCCTTCGCGGGCAAGTACCGTGGAGCGGACGAGATGAACTGCATCATTGAGGACGAGGAGTGGGCGGCGGACTTCGACGCGGAGCGCGATCGCGGCGTTTCGGCCGTCCAGGTGATGCTGCAGGGCGTCACAAAGGCCGGTGGGACCACGGAGGATGTCCATCTCTCCGTGCTGTTCGGCCGTCCGGATGAGACGGGCGGCGGTCTCGGAGGCGTCGGGCTTAGCAGCGCGGCGGGGGCAACTGCCCGCGCCACGGCAAAGCGTGAAGGGGCCGACGCGGTGATGCGGATCGAGGGCAGGACCTCTTACGGCGCTGCGGTGACCGCGATGATCCGGTGCCGCTCCGTAGACTGATGCCGCCCTCAGGCGCTGAAACCAGCGTGCTCGCGGGAGCGCTCGCAGAGGATGTGGCTGGAGTTCCCCCGCGTGGTGGACACCGAGATAAGCCCGCGGTGTCGGACGTGGGCTCAAGGAGGAGTTCATGAGCGAGCGGAAGAGGCGGCAGTTCTCCTCGGAGTTCAAGTTGGACTGTCTTTAACCGGCCGTTCGACGACCAGCGGCAGCCCCGGATTCGCCTGGAAGCAGAAGCGGTGCTGCTGATCCTGCAACGCGTCGCGGGCGGGGGGATACAATGGCTCGGGAGTAGTGTACTGGAGTTCGAGATCGGGCGGATGTCCAACCCCGATCGGCTGCGCCGGGTCCGGGAGATGCTCGCAGATGTCTCGCGCTGGGTTCAGGTTGAAGAGACGGACATCGCGCGTGGCGAGGAGCTGGAAGCGCTCGGGTTCCGCGACTTCGATGCGCTGCACCTGGCCTGCGCCGAGCGGGGCGGAGCAGAGGTCTTTCTGACCACAGAGGACAAACTGCTTCGGCGAGCCGAACGGCATGCGGGTCAGCTCCGTGTCGGGGCCGTAAATCCGGTGAACTGGATCAGCCAGGAGGAACCATGATCGATACTGCGACTGCGACTCTGGACGAGATCCGGCGCGCCGGGGTCGAGGCCTTGCGGCGAGAGCTGGGGGTGGTCGGGATGGTGCGCTTCCTCCAGCAGTTCGAGACCGGAGCTGGAGACTACACGGAAGAGCGCCGGCAGATCGTCGGAAAGACCGGCGTCCGTGCGCTCGCCGAGCAGATCCAGCGCGAGCAGACGAACCGCCGCTCCGCGTGATCGGCTGGGGGCTCCGGCTGGGGCGTGGGGTGGGATAACTTCTGGGATAGGTTCACCGGCAGAACCCGGCATTTTGGCCGTCGAAGTCCGGCAGGCTCTTCCGGAACATCAAGGAATACCAACGGTTTGCCGTGCTCCTTCCTGCCGCGCCTCCGACTGTTAATCAGAGGGTCCCAGGTTCGAGTCCTGGAGTGGGCGCTCAGCGGGGCCGAAAGGCCCCGCTTTTTCTTTGGTTGTAACCGTTCAGAGGGGTAGCGGACTGGCCCTGGAAATGCGGCGAGCCGCTGCCATGAACGCGGTCGAGCAACTTGAGGCAGCGGGCGAGGTTCTCAGCCCTGCAGCATGCGCGGTCATCCTCGACGTGAAGGCCGAGCTGGAGCAGCTCCGTGCCCGGGTACGGGAGTTGGAGGCCCGCTTGGGGCAGGATTCAACCAACTCCTCACGCCCTCCCTCGTCGGATCCGCCCGGCAAGACGCGCCGGAAGAAGAAGCCCACCGGCAAGCCGCATGCTCCTGCCGCCGGAGCGGGTCAATGCGACGGTGCCGCACCGGCCCGAGCAGTGCCACCACTGCGGGCACACGCTCCTCTTCGCCTGCGAGGCTAAGCCCGTGCGACGCCACCAGGTCGTGGAGCTTCCCCCAGTGCGCGCCCACGTTGTCGAGCACCAGCTCTTCTGCCTGAAGTGTCCCACCTGCGCAATGCCCACCCGAGCGATGCTTCCGGCCGAGTTGGAAGGCAAGCACTTCGGCCCGCGGCTGGCTGCGCTGGGGGCACTCCTGGTCAGCCGCTTCCGACTCGCGCCGCGATCTGGTGGTCTTCTTCTCGGATCTGCTGGATGTGCCGGCTCCTTCCTTGGGCAGCACGGTCGTGTTTGCGAGGCAGGCCAGCCGCGCTCTTCTGCCGGCCCAGCGCGAAGTGCGCCGGGAGGTTCGCACCAGTGCATCGGCCGGTGTGGACGAGACCGGCTGGAAGCTGCGCGGCCACTCGCACTGGCTCTGGACCGCGGTGACGCGGCGCGCCACGCTCTTCCACCTGGGCCCCAGCCGCGGCGCGAGGGAACTGGTGCGCCTGCTGGGGCGAGACTACGCCGGGGTGGTCACGAGCGACCGCTGGAGTGCCTACCGCATCTGCCTGTCTCGGCAGCTCTGTTGGGCGCACCTGCAGCGCAATGCCGAGGGGCTGGGCCTGCGCGGCGGCTGCGCAGAAGACTTCGCCCGCTGGGCTGTTGCGGAGTCTGATCGGCTCTTTGCACTGGTCCGCGCCTGGAAGAGCGAGGAGGCACCGCGCAGGGAACTGGCCCGCCGGCTGGTTCCGCTGAAGGCCCGCTTCGCCCGCCTGCTGCGGCGTGGAGCCGCTTCCCAGGACCGCAGGGTAGCCGCGTTCTCGCGCAACCTGCAGGGCCTGTGGCCCTCTCTGTGGACGTTTGGCACCTGCGAGGTCGAACCGACCAACAACGCAGCCGAGCGGGCGCTCCGCCGCGGGGTGCTCTGGAGGAAGGGCTGTTTCGGGAGTCAGAGCGGGACCGGACTCCGTTTGGTTGAGCGCATCCTCACGCTCACCGAAACCGCGCGCCAGAACGGCGTCTGTGCGCTCGACTACCTCACCCGGGCGATCGCCGCCTCCCGCTCTGGTACTCCGGCTCCCTTGCTCCTGCCCACCCCCCCTGAACGGTTACTCGATCTGTTCTCTGCGCAGGCTGGGCTGAAAGGCGAAGTCGAAGCCGGCCAGCGTCTTGACCGCCGGTAGTCGGCTGGAGCGCATCGCCGCCTCCAGCCGCCGAGCGTTGCGCAGGGCAATCTGTGCCCCCAGCACGCGCTCGATGGCCTTGGCCGCAGTCAGGGGGCCAGCGTCGATCCCGGAGAGGATCTCGTCCAGCGGCTCCAGCGCACCGGGCATCTTCAGGTCGGCGAGCTGGGCGCGGATGCGGTCTCTGCGCGAGAGCGGAGCGCCCCTCATGCCGCACCGGCCGCGATGCGGGCGTAGGTCGAGAGCGGACGCCGCGCCACCTCCACGCTTGTCCCGGCGGGTTCAGCCAGGTCCACGACCGGCAGTGCCTTCAGCGCCGGGATCGGCTCCGGCGTCAGCAGGACGAGCGAGCGGTAGGCCCGCTCGTCCAGCGAGAGCAGGACCGCCTACTCCTCCCGAGCGAAGCGCTCCGTGGGGCGCTCCTTCGTCGTCGCGTGGATGCGCACGTTGGCCGTCTCGGCCAGCCAGCACTCCCGCTCCACGTCCAGGTGGGCGTCGCCCAGGAACTCCCGCCCGTAGACGAAGTTCTCCCGCACGTAGCGGATGGGTCGCTCCACCTTGCCCTTGGTCTTGGCCCGGTACGGTCGGCACGCCCGCGCGCGGAAGCCACAGTGGGCGGCCAAGCGCAGGAACTCTGCGTTCAGCACCAGCTGCCCACCCTCCAGGCGCAGGTCGCGCGTGATGACCGCCTTCATCTGGTCGCAAAGCAGCTCCCTCGGCACACCGCAGAAGAAGGCGAACGCCTCCTCCAGCCCCGCGAACAGGGTCCGCATGTCCTGCCGCTTGTAGAAGCGCAGCCATAGCAGGCTGGAGTAGCCGAGCACCACCACCGGGGCGTAGCGTTTGCCCCAGGGGGACTTGAACTCCGCGAAGTCCACCTGCGCCTGCAAGCCCGGCGAGGTCTCGAAGCGCACCATCGGCTCCGGGGCCGGGCACGGCCGCACGCGACGCACGAACTCCTTCAGTTGCGTGTAGCCGCCCGCGTACCCGGCGGCTCTGACCTCTTCGAACAGGCGCACCGCCGAGAGCAGCGGATACGCCTCCAAGCGTGCCGTAATGATCCCTCGATAGGGCTCCAGCTTCGTCGGCACCGGTGGGCGAGGGCCATAGCGCACTGGCGCCTCGTCCAAGTCCCGGTCCAACTGCCCGGTGCGAATCAGTCGGTGGATCGTGTCGCGGCTGATGTCGAGCTTGCGCGCAATCTCGCTCTTGCTGAGTCCCTCGTCCCGGTAATGTCTGAGCAGCATCCGCTTCTCTCGTCCGATCACGGGCTCCTCCAGCCACGGTGGAGGAGCCAAGTTGTGGGATCGGCCGCTCCGGCGCTTCACCTGCCGCGCCGCGCAGCCCGAGTGCGATGCCGACTGTCAGATTTTCGCCCGCCGAAGCTCTCAGATTAACATCCGCCGCTAACACCCCCAAGACGGGGAACCAGCCGTACGCAATGTGCCCCGCCCGATCGTCGCGATCGGGCGGGGCTTCGTCCTCCGGCCCTGCTCAGCGAGACAGACCCGGCTCTGCGCGGGGTCGGGGTCGTCCACCCCGCTCCCCAGTGGTCCCGTCCGCCGGCGAGGGAGTCACTCCGGGTTGGAGCCTGTCCGGTGATCGGGGCAGCCAGCTTGACGCATTCTAATCTAACGTCTTATTATGTACGGTGCAGAAGTGCCTATTTTGGAACTGCACACCTGTGCCACTCCCGTGCGACCTCTCGCCCAGTGGCGAGGGGAGCCGTCCGGGGAGAACATGGCCCCGGCATCCGCCAGTGGTCGCAGGAATCGCATCCTGATCCACCCCGTCCCATCGTGGGACACCGCCTAGTCGAGAGACTCCCTGGCAGGCCATGCAGAACGTCGAGAACGTCTACGCTACGTCTCCGATGCAGCAGGAGATTGTCCTCCGCATCCTCCGGGTCGGCCACGACGAGTACATGCAGCAGATATGCTGGACGCTGGAGGGCGACTTCGACGTCGACGCGTTCGCGAGCGCGTGGCGTCAGACGATCCGGCGCCACCCGATTCTGCGCACCGGCTTCTTCTGGGAGGGGCTGGAGAAGCCGCTGCAGGTGGTCCGGCCATCCGCCGAGATGGAGCTGGCGGAGCACGACTGGCGCGGGCTCCCCGGGGCAGAGAGGGGGGAGGCGCTGCGGAGGCTGGAGGAGGAGGAGCGCACGCGGGCCTACGATTACGCCGCCGCGCCGCTGATGCGGCTGGCGCGGGTCCGGACGGGAGAGCGGACGCACTGCTTCGCGTGGAGTTTTCACCACCTCATCCTCGACGGATGGTCTGCAGGTCTCTGCCTGCGCGAGGTGCTGACGACCTACGGGGCGCTTTGTGGAGGGGCGAAGCCGGAGCACGGCCCCGTGAGTCCCTATGCGGCCTACCTGGAGTGGCTCGCCAGGCAGGATCCTGCCGCGGTGGAAGCACACTGGCGGGGCATCGTCGGCGACTTCGATGCACCCACCCCGCTCCCGGGGGAGCGCGCCGCGGGTGTCGTCGGCGGTGAGGAGCGGTACGGACTCGCGCTACAGACCATCCCCGGCGCGCTGACCGACAGGCTCAGGGCATTCTCACGGCGGCAGCGCGTCACCCCGAACACCCTGTTCCAGGCCGCCTGGGGTCTCCTGCTGAGCCGCTATTCGGGGGATCGTGAGGTGGTGTTCGGCTCGGTGATGGCGGGGCGCCCGGAAGACCTGCCCGGGGCGGATGCCATGCTCGGCGTCTTCATCTCCACCATCGCCACCCGGGTCCGGGTGGAGCCGGGGATGGGGATGGCGGCGTGGCTGCGCACCCTCCAGGCGGAGCAGACGGAGTCCCGGCGCTGGGGGCACGTTCCCCTCGGCCGGGTCCACGAGTGGAGCGGGATCCCGCACGGGGAGCGGCTCTTCCACTCGCTCCTCGTCTTCCAGAACCTCCCCGAGGCGCAGTTCGCCGGGGCAACGGTGGCCGGGCAGGAGCTGCGCGACCTGCGGGGCACCTCGACCGAGGACGGGCTGGGCTATGCGCTGCTGGTCGAGGTCAGGCCCGGCAGGGAGATGCAGGTGCTGGTCCGGTACGACGAGTCCCGTCTGGACGCGGCTACGGCGAGACGGCTGGCCGCCCAGATGGAGACGGTGCTGGACGCCTTCACCTGCGGCTCCGTGGACACCGTGGGGCGGGTGGCGCTCGTGGGCGAGGCGGAGCGGGAAATGGTGCTCCGGGACTGGAACGACACCGGGGCCGACTGCCCCCGCGACGTCCTTGTCCACCAGTTGATCGCGGAACGCGCCGCGGAGCGCCCGGATGCTCCGGCCGTGGTGTGTGGCCGGCGGACTCTCTCCTACGCCGAGCTGTCCGCCGCAGCCGGCCGCCTCGCCGCCAGGCTGCGCGCGCGGGGTGTGGGCCCCGAGGTCCGGGTCGCGCTGGTCCTGGACCGGTCGGCCGAACTAGCGGTGGCGGTACTGGCGGTGCTCCGGGCCGGGGGCGCCTTCGTTCCCCTCGACCCGGACTACCCGCGCGAGCGGCTCGCCTTCGTGCTGGCCGACAGCGGCGCCCGGCTGGTGCTGACGCGGGCCGGGCTCCGCTCCGCCCTCCCGGCGACCGAGGCCGAAGTTCTCTGCCTGGACGCCGGGGACTCCGCGTCCGGAGCGGACGAGTGGCTGGAGGACGTGGCCGGCGCGGAGAAGCTGGCGTACGCCATCTACACCTCGGGATCCACCGGGCGCCCCAAGGCGGCAATGGTCTCCCACCGCTCGCTGGCGGTGTACGCGCAGGCCCTGCGAGGCGGGCTGGGGCTGCTCGCCCAAGACCGCATCCTGCAGTTCGCTTCGCCCGGCTTCGACGTCATGATCGAGGAGCTCTTCCCGGCGTGGACGGCGGGCGCGGCCGTGGTCTTCCCGGAGAGGGAGCTCCTGGGCTCTCCCGCGGAGCTGCTGCAGATGGTGGAGGAGCAGGGGGTCACCGGGTTCGAGGTGCCGACGGCGTACTGGCACGAACTGGTACGGCAGCTCGCGGAGGAGGGGTGGCGGCTCCCGCCGTGCGTGCGCTTCGTCATCATCGGCGGCGAGCGGGTTCTCCCGGACCGGCTGCGCGCCTGGGTGGGTCTCGGGGTGCCACTGGTCCACGTCTACGGCCTGACCGAGACGACCGTCACCACGACCACGCTCCGGCTGGAGGTGGGAGAAGACGGGGCGCGCTGGGCCAACCTCCCCATCGGCCGGCCGGTGGAGAACGCACGCGTCTACGTCCTGGACCGCGAGGGGGAGCCGGTCCCCGCGGGCGTCACCGGGGAGCTGTACGTGGGCGGCCCGGCCGTGGGGCGGGGATACCTGGGCCGCCCGGGGCTGACCGCGGAACGCTACCTCCCCGATCCCTTCTCGGCCGAATCCGGCGCGCGTCTCTATCGCACCGGCGACCGGGCGCGCTGGCTCTTGGACGGCAGCCTGGAGTTCCTGGGGCGCTTCGACCACCAGGTCAAGATCCGCGGCTTCCGCATCGAGCCCGCGGAGGTCGAGGCGGCGCTGGCAACGCACCCCGCGGTGCGGCAGGCCGCCGTGGTGGTGCGTGAGGCCGGGGACCGGCGTCTCGCGGCATACGTCGTCCCGGTCGGGGGGCGGAGTGGGGACCCGCTCCTGATCGCGGAGCTGCGCGCGTACCTCGGGGAACGCCTCCCGGCGTACATGGTCCCCACCGTGTGGGTGGCGCTGGAGGCGCTCCCGCTCACCCGCCACGGGAAGGTCGATCTGCGCGCGCTCCCTGCAGCGGAAGGCGACCCCGCAGGCACCGCAGCGAGCCCGGCCCCCCGCGACGCGACCGAACGGACCCTCGCGGAGGTGTGGGTTGGGGTGCTCCGCTGCGGCCGCGTGGGGGTGCACGACAACTTCTTCGGGCTCGGGGGCGACTCCATCCTCGCGTTGCAGGTGGTGGCGCGAGCCCGACGCGAGGGGGTGGAACTGACTCCGCGGCAGCTCTTCGAGAACCCCACCATCGCGGCACTGGCGCGCGTGGCCCGGGCCACGGTTGCGCCCGCGGGCCGGCGGGACGGGGAGCCGGCAGCCTCGGGGGTGGTGCCGCTGGCTCCCGTGCAGCGCTGGTTCTTCGCCCAGGAGATGCCGGAGCGGCATCACTGGAACATGCCGGTCCTCCTGGAGGCGCGCGGACGGGTGGACGCTGAGCTGCTGGAGCGTGCACTGGCCGCGGTGGTGGAGCGCCACGACGCGCTGCGTGCGCGCTTCCGGGAGGACGGCGGCGCATGGGTGCAGGAGATCGCCGCAGCGGGCGACGCCGTCGTTCCCGCAGTGGTCGACCTGTCACACCTTCGCCCGGGCGAGGAGGACGCCGCATTGGAGCGTGCGGGGGCGCGGGTACAGTCCGCCCTGGACCTCACCGCCGGCCCGCTCATGCGCGCCGTCATCTTCCGCCTGGGGGCGCCCCGGGCGGACCGCCTCCTCCTAGCCGTGCACCACCTGTCCGTGGATGGTGTCTCCTGGCGCGTCCTCATGGAGGACCTGGGGGCCGCGTACAGCGGCGCGGAGGCCGCCCTTCCCCCGGAGAGCACGCCGTTTCGCGCGTGGGTGCTCCGGCTCGACGCGCATGCCCGCTCCGGCGGATTCGATGCCGAGCTCCCGTACTGGACGGACGGGGCGCGCCATGCCGCGGTCTCCCTCCCGCTCGACTACGCCGACGGCCGCGCGGCGAACACCGCAGGGACCACGCGGACGCTGACCGTCGCGCTCTCCCCCATGGAATCGGCGGCGCTCCTGCGGGACGTTCCACCCGTGTACCGGACCCAGGTGAACGACGCCCTCCTGACGGCGCTCGCGCGCGCGATGTCCGGGTGGACGGGAGGGCCGGTGCTGGTGGAGCTGGAGGGCCACGGCCGCGAGGACCTGTTCGAGGCGGTGGACCTGTCCCGCACCGTCGGATGGTTCACCACCCTCTTCCCGGTGCTCCTGGATCCCGGGAACGCTCCCTCTCCCGGGGCGGCGCTCCGTACGGTCAAGGAGCAGCTCCGGGCCGTTCCC
The DNA here is from genome assembly GCA_035936415.1 of Longimicrobiaceae bacterium. NCBI lineage: Bacteria > Pseudomonadati > Gemmatimonadota > Longimicrobiia > Longimicrobiales > Longimicrobiaceae > Longimicrobiaceae bacterium. Next base: position 12,205 of record DASYWD010000428.1, on the reverse strand, counting down.
GGCCGGGGGATCGGCTACGGGGCGCTCCGCTGGCTGGGAAGCGCTCCGGCGCGTGAGGCACTGGCGGCGCTTCCCGAGCCGGAGGTGACCTTCAACTACCTCGGGCAGGTAGAGGCGGAAGGTGGGGCCGATGCCCCGTTCGCGCTGACGCTGGATACCGCAGGCCCGGCGATCTCCCCGGCGGCGTGGCGCCCCCGGCTCCTCGAGGTCGACGCGATGGTGGAGGGAGGCTCGCTCCGCTTCGTGTGGCGCTACAGCAGGATGGCCCACCGCGAAGAGACGGTGCGGCGGCTGGCGGAGAGGGTGCTGGCGGAGCTGCGGTCGCTGATCGTCCACTGCGCGTCCGGCGACGCGGGTGGGTGCACCCCGTCCGACTTCCCCCTGGCGGGGCTCGACCAGTCGACGCTGGACCGGGTGGTGGAAGACGGGCGGGGGGTGGAGGACGTGTATCCGCTGACCCCCATGCAGGAGGGGATGCTCTTCCACTCCGTGTACGCCCCCGACGGGGGGGCATACGTGGCGCAGTACGGGTTCGCCCTGGAGGGGGAGCTGGACGCCGACGCGTTCGAACGCGCCTGGTCCCGGGTGGTGGAACGCCATCCCGCGCTGCGTTCGACGTACGTATGGGAGGGAGTGACGCGACCGCTCCAGGTGGTACGGTCGCGCGTGGCGCTCCCCTTCGAGCGGCTCGACTGGCGCGCGCTTCCGGAGGAGGAGCGCGCGGAGCGGCTGAACAGCCTGTTGGCGGAGGACCGCGCCCGCGGCTTCGACCTGGCGCGCCCGCCGCAGATGCGGCTGACGCTCATCCGCACCGGAGAGGCTGCGCACTCGCTGCTGTGGAGCTTCCACCAGATGAGCTTCGACGGGTGGAGCCTTCCGCTCGTCCTGCGGGACGTGGTCGCGCAGTACGGCGCCGGCTCCCTCGGCGAGGCCGCCACCCTCCCGGAGCCCCGCCCCTTCCGCGACTACGTTGCCCTGCTGGCCCGGCGCGACGACTCCGGGGCGGAGGGCTTCTGGCGCGAGGCCCTGGCCGGTTTTGCGGCCCCGACCCCCCTCGGGATCGACCACGCGCCCGGGAGCGCCCCCGCCGACGGGCCGGGCTACGGCCGCCACGAGCTCCTCCTGGACCCGGCCCGAACCACGTCGCTGGAGGAATTCGCCCGCGCCCACCACGTCACCCTGAACACGCTGGTGCAGGGTGCCTGGGCGCTTCTCCTCGCTCGCTACTCGGGGGACGACGACGTGCTCTTCGGGGCCACTGTTTCGGGACGTCCCGTGGAGCTGAACGGCGTCGAGGAGATGGTGGGTCTCTTCATCAACACCCTCCCCGTTCGGGTGCGGGTCGCCGCAGAGGCGTGCGTGCTCCCCTGGCTCCGTGGAGTGCAGGAGCGCCAGGCCCAGTTGCGGGAGTGGGAGCACACCCCGCTCGCCCGGGTGCTGCGCTGGAGCGAGATCGGCGCAGGTGAACAGCTCTTCGAGACCCTCCTGGTGTTCGAGAACTACCCGGTGGACGGGACGCTCGTCGGGGCGGCGGGCGGGCTCGGCCTCCGCGTGGAGAAACTCCAGGCCCTTGAGCAGGGGAACTATCCTGTCGCCCTCGCGGTCATCCCGGGAGATCGCCTGGCCTTCCGGCTCACCTACGACCGTCGCCGGGTCGGCGATGCGGCCGCGGCCCGGGTCCTGGAGCACCTGGGGGAGATCCTGGCGGAGATCGCTGCAGGGGAGGACCGGCGCCTCGGCGAACTCGCGCCCCTCTCCACCGTGGAGCAGGCGGCGATCCTGAATCACGGCAGCGGCGACGACGCAGCCCCCCCGCTGGGCCTCACCGCCGTCGCCCTCTTCGCGGACCAGGCCACCCGCGCCCCCGACGCGGTCGCCGTCCTGTGCGGCGAGCACCGGCTCACCTACGCGGAGCTGGACCGCAGATCGGGCCGCCTCGCCGCCGGGCTGCGCGTGCTGGGGGTGCACCCGGGCACCCCCGTGGGGGTGTGCCTCGAGCGCGGCATCACGAGCGTGGTGGCGCTCCTCGCGGTCTGGAGGGCCGGAGGCGTCTACGTCCCGCTGGACCCGTCGTACCCATCCGAGCGGCTCCGCTACCTCGTCGAGGACTCGCGCCTGGCCGTCGTCCTGACGGAGCGCGCGCTCGTCGCCACGCTCCCGGAGCACGCCGCCCGGGTCGTGTGCCTGGACGCCGCTCTACCTGCCTCCACCACCGCCGACGGCGGTCTCGCTCCCGCCGTCGTGGACCCGCGGAGCCTGTCGTACATCATCTACACTTCGGGCTCGACGGGCCGCCCCAAGGGGGTCCGCGTGGAGCACGGAAGCCTGGCGAACCTTCTCGTCGCCGCGCGCGCGGAGCTGGGGGTCGGTGCCGGCGACACCGTCGCCGCGCTCGCCTCCTTCTCCTTCGACATCTCCCTGCTCGAGCTCCTGGCGTCGCTCGTGGCGGGCGGGACCACGCGCGTGGTTCCCGCCGACCGGGTGGTGGACGTGGATTCGCTCGTCCGGGAGCTCGAGGGGGTGACGGTGCTGCACGCCGTCCCCGCACTGATGCGCCGGGTGGTGGACGTGTGCCGGCGGCGCGGGGGACTCGCGGCGCTCCGCCGTGTCCTGGTGGGGGGCGATCAGGTCCCGCCCGACCTGCTCACCGGGATGCGGGAGGCGTTCCCCTCGGCCGCGGTGCACGTGTTGTACGGCCCCACCGAGGGGACGGTCCTGGCGACGTCGCACCTGGTGCCCGCGGAGGGACATGTCGAGGGATACCCGATCGGTCTCCCGCTCGGTGGCGTGCGGGTCTACGTGTGCGGTTGGAACGGGGAACTGGTCCCCGCCGGGATCCCCGGTGAGCTGCTGATCGGCGGGACGGGGGTGGCCCGCGACTACCTCGGGCGCCCGGAGCTCACGGCGGAGAAGTTCGTCCCCGACCCGTTCTCCGGCCGGCCGGGAGCGCGGCTGTACCGTACGGGCGACCGGGTTAGACGCAGCGATCGAGGAACGCTGGAGTTCGTGGGGCGCGTGGACCAGCAGGTGAAGATCCGCGGCTTCCGCATCGAGCCCGGAGAAGTGGAGTTCGCGCTCCTGCGCCACCCGGCGGTGCGCGAGGCGGTCGTGGCGGTGCGCGAGGACGTCCCCGGCGAGCGCCGGCTGGTGGCGTACGTGGTGGGCGACGAAGAGGGGGCGCCGACGGCCGCCGTCCTCCGGTCGCACCTCGGCGACCGCCTGCCGGACTACATGGTCCCCACCGCCTTCGTGGCGCTGGACGCGCTCCCGGTGACGGCGCACGGGAAGGTGGACCGGCGCTCGCTCCCAGCTCCCGTGCCGCCCTCGGCGGCCGGGACGCACGTCGCCCCGCGGGGTCCGGCGGAGGAGATGATCGCGGAGATCTGGGCCGACGTCCTGGGGGTGGACCGGGTGGGCGCCCACGACGACTTCTTCGAGCTGGGGGGGCACTCGCTCCTGGCGACGCGCGCCGTCTCGCAGGTCCGCGAGGCGTTCGGGGTGGAGCTGCCGCTGCGGGCGCTCTTCGAGGCACCCACCGTGGCTGCGGCGACGGAGCGGGTGGAGGCGCTGCTCCGCGACGGCGCAGCCGTGTGCGCCCCGCCGCCCACCCGGCTCCCCCGGACCGGGCCGCTCCCGCTCTCCTTCGCGCAGCAGCGGCTCTGGGTGATCCACCAGATCGATCCGGACGACTCCGCGTATCACGTGCCCGCCGCGCTCTCGCTGCGCGGCGCGCTGGATACCCGGGCGCTGCGGCGGAGCCTGACGGAGCTGGTGCGGCGCCACGAGACCCTGCGCACCGTGTTCGCCGAGACGGCGGGGGAGCCGGTGCAGGTGGTGCTCCCCCCCGAGGAGGCGAGCCTTCCGCTGGTGGACCTCGCGGGGCTGCGGGAGGAGGAGCGGGGCGCGACGGCCGCGCGACTCGCCGCCGAGGAATCGCTGCGTCGCTTCGACCTGTCCCGGGGTCCGCTCTTCCGCAACCTCCTCCTGCGGCTCGCGGAAGCGGAGCACGTCCTCCTCTGCACGCTCCATCACGTCGTCTCCGACGCGTGGAGCATGGGCGTGCTGGTGCGCGACGTGTCCGGGCTTTATGACGCCTTCAGCCGGGGCGAGCCCTCGCCGCTGCCGCCGCTCCCGGTACAGTACGCGGACTACGCGGCCTGGCAGCGGGCGTGGCTGGCGGGCGAGGTCCTGGAGCGGCAGCTCGGCTGGTGGCGCGAGACGCTGGCCGGGGCTCCCCCCGTGCTGGAGCTACCGATCGACCGCCCGCGCCTCGCCGCCCCCACCTTCCGCGGGGCCTCGCACCGTTTCACGGTCCCGGCGTCGCGGATCGAGGCGCTGCAGGCGCTCTCGCGCCGCGAAGGGGCGACGCTGTTCATGACGCTCCTGGCCGCCTGGCAGGTTCTCCTCGCACGGTACTCCGGGCAGGAGGACTTCCTGGTGGGCACCCCCATCGCCGGGCGCACCCGGAACGAGACGGAGGGGCTGATCGGCTTCTTCGTCAACACCCTCGTCCTGCGCGGCGACCTTTCCGGCGACCCGTCGTTCCCCGCGCTCCTGGCCCGCGTCCGGGAGGCGGCGCTGGGCGCCTATGCGCACCAGGACCTCCCCTTCGAGAGGCTGGTGGAGGAGCTGGCCCCCGAGCGGAACACCGGGCGCCACCCCCTCGTCCAGGTACTCTTCGCCCTCCAGAACGCCCCCGCGCACGACCTCCGCCTCCCGGGGCTCACCCTGGAGGCGCGGGACACCCACAGCGGCGCGATCCCCTTCGACCTGACGCTGGCGGCGAGCGAGACGGCGGATGCGCTGAAGGTGGAGCTGGAGTACAGCACCGAGCTCTTCGATCCCGCTACCGCCCGGCGCCTGGCGGAGCACTTCGCGGTGCTGCTGGAGGGGATCACCATCCACCCCGAGCGGCGCGCCTGCGACCTTCCCCTCCTCACGGAGACCGAGCGCGCCAGGCTCCTGACGGAGTGGAACGCGACGGATCGCGAGTATCCGCGCGGGCGCTCTCTCCATGCGCTCTTCGCGGAGCAGGCGGCACGCACCCGGGACGCCGCGGCGGTCATCTGGAACGGGGGGGCGATGAGTTACGCCGAGCTGGACACGCGCGCCGACCGCCTCGCGCGCCAGCTGCTCGCCCGTGGAGTGCGGCCCGAGGCGCGGGTGGGGATCTGCGTGCGGCGGGGCCCCTCGATGCCGGTGGCCATCCTGGCGACGCTCAAGGCGGGCGCCGCGTACCTCCCGCTCGACCCGGAGTACCCGCCCGAGCGGCTGGGGTACCTGCTGGCCGACTCCGGCGCGTGGCTCGTCCTCACCGAGGAGGCGGTCGCGGCGCGGCTCCCCGCGACCGCGCCGGGAGTGGTGTGCCTGGACACGGAGTGGGAGCGCCTGGACGCCGCCCCCGAGGCGCCGGAACCCGCCGTCTTCCCCGAGAGCCTGGCGTACGTGATCTACACCTCGGGCTCGACGGGGCAGCCCAAGGGCGTCGCGGTTCCGCACCATTGCGTGGTGAACTTCGCCACGGACATGGCCCGGCGGCTGGGGCTCGGCCCGTCCGACCGCTTCCTCCAGTTCGCCTCGCCCGGTTTCGACGTGGTGGTGGAAGAGCTCTTCCCGGCCTGGCTCAGCGGCGCTGCCGTGGTCCTGGCCTCCGGGAACCTGCTCACCCCGCGCGAGCTGTTGCGGGTGGTGGAGGCGGAGGGGGTGACCGGCTTCGAGCTGCCCACGGCATACTGGCACGAGTGGGTCCAGGAGCTGACCCGCGGCGGGATGAAGCTCCCCGCGAGCCTTCGCTTCGTGATCGTCGGGGGTGAGCGGGTGCTCCCGGAGCGCCTGGCCGAGTGGAGCGCGCTCGGAGTACCCCTGGTCCACGTCTTCGGGCTCACGGAGACGGCGTGCACCTCCACGACGCTCCGCCTGGAGGCGGGCGACGATGGCGCGCGCTGGTCCAACCTCCCGGTGGGGACGCCGCACGGGAACGTGCGGCTGTACGTGCTGGACCCTGCCCTCCACCCCACCCCGCTCGGCGTCCCCGGTGAGCTGTTCATCGGCGGCGAGGGCGTCGCGCGCGGCTACCACGGCCAGCCGGCCCTGACGGCGAAGCGCTTCGTCCCGGACCCGTTCGGCGGTGTGCCGGGGGCACGACTCTACCGCACGGGCGACCGGGTGCGCTGGCTGGCGGACGGGAACCTGGAGTTCCAGGGTCGCATCGACCAGCAAGTCAAGATCCGCGGATTCCGGGTGGAGCCGGCGGAGGTCGAGGCCGCCCTGTCCGCCCATGCCTCGATTCGCGAGGCGGCGGTCGTCGCGTGGGACAGGGCGGGCGATCGCCTGCTGGCAGCCTACCTCGCTCCCGCCGAAGGGTACGCCGCGGGCCCCGAGGGGCTGCGCCGGACGGGGTCGGCGCGGGCCGAGCTGTGGCCGTCGCACGGCGAGTACCCGGTGTACGACGATCTCCTCTACCACGCCATGGCTCGCGACGACCGGCGAAACCAGGGCTACCGCGAGGCGCTCGCGGAGGTCGTGCGCGGCAGGGTCGCCGTGGACGTGGGCACGGGCGGCGAGTGCGTCCTCGCCCGCCTGTGCGTGGAGGCCGGCGCCCGGAAGGTGTACGCCGTCGAGGTGATGGAGGAGTCCTTCCGCAAGGCGCAGGAGACGATCCGGGACCTGGGACTGGAGGACCGGATCGAGCTGATCCACGGCGACGCCACCGCAGTGGAGCTCCCGGAGCCGGTGGACGTCTGCGTCTCGAAGCTGATCGGCTGCATCGGCAGCTCCGCGGGCGCGGTCGCCATCCTCAACCACGCTCGGCGCTGGCTGAAGCCGGGAGGGGCCATGATCCCCCGCCGCTGCGCCACGCGGATCGCGGCGGTCGCCCTCCCGGAGGAGCTGCACGCACAGCCAGCCTTCGAGGAGCTGGGGGCGCAGTACGCGGAGCGGATCTTCCGGGCCATCGGGCACCGCGACGACGTGCGCCTGTGCGTGAAGGGCTTCCCGAAGGACCACCTGCTCTCGGACGCCGCGCTCTTCGAGGACCTGGACTTCACCCGGCGCTCGGACCCCGTCCTGCGGAGCGAGCTGGAGCTGCGGATCGGGAAGGCGGGGCGGCTGGACGGGTTCCTCCTCTGGATCCAGCTCTACCCCGGCGAGCGGATGGCGGTCGATGCGCTGGAGGACGAGTGCGCCTGGCTGCCCATGTTCTTCCCGGCCTTCTATCCGGGGGTGGAGGTGGGCGTCGGGGACGTGCTGCGGGTGGAGTGCAGCGGCGTGCCGGGCGAGACCGGCACGTACCCGGACTACCATCTGCGCGGGGTGCTCGTGCGGAGCGACGGGAGCAACGAGACGTTCGCCTACGACTCCTGGCACCTGCGGCGCCCGGCCCAGCCCAACGCACTGCACCGCCGGATCGTCGCTCCCGGAGGGGTCCGGGTGCGCCCCGACGCGGACGAGCGGGTCACCGCCGACGACCTCCGCGAGCGGCTGGCTCGGGAGATCCCGTCCTACATGGTGCCCTCCGCGTTCGTCTTCCTCCCGGAGCTGCCCCTCACCGCGCACGGCAAGCTGGACCGCCGAGCGCTTCCCGAGCCCGGAGCGCCGGCACCGGGACGCGGCTACGTCGCACCCCGGACTCCCACCGAGGAGATGCTCGCCGGGATCATGGCCGAGGTGCTGGGTCTCGCCAGGGTCGGGGCGCGGGACGACTTCTTCGCGCTCGGCGGGCACTCGCTGCTGGCGACGCGCATCGTCTCGCGCGTGCGGCAGGCGTTCGGGACGGAGCTGCCGCTCCGCTCCCTGTTCGCGGCCCCGACCGTGGTCGGGCTCGCCCGACGAGTGGAGGGGTTGCTGGGCGAAGGCGCGGGGACGCACGCCCCACCGATCGTCCCCGCCCCGCGCGACCGGCCGCTCCCGCTCTCGTATGCGCAGCAGCGGCTCTGGTTTCTTCACCAGATGGACCCGGAGAGCTCGGCATACCACGTCCCGTTCGTGCTGCGGGTGCGCGGCGCGCTGGACGCCGGGGGGCTGCAGCGGGCGCTGGAGGAGGTCGTCCGCCGGCACGAGGCGCTCCGCACGGTCATCTCGTCCGACGGCGGCGATGCCGCCCAGGTGGTGCTGGAAGCCGTCCCGCCGATCCTGCGCACCGCCGACCTGCGCGCGCTCCCGGAGGACGAGCGCGAGGCGGAGCTGAGGCGGATCGCCGAGGACGAGGCGACGCGCCCCTTCGACCTCCGGCACGGGCCCCTGCTGCGCGCCCTCGCGGCGAGGTCCGGCGTCGACGCGTGGGTGCTCTTCTTCACCATGCACCACATCGTCTCCGATGGCTGGAGCATGGGGGTGCTGGTGCGCGAGACCTCGGCGCTCTACGAGGCGTTCACGCGCGGCGCGCCCTCCCCGCTCCCCGAACTGCCCGTGCAGTACGCGGACTTCGCGGTCTGGCAGCGGGGATGGCTCACCGGCGATGTGCTGGAGCGGCAGCTCGCCTGGTGGCGCGCGTCGCTGGCCGGCGCGCCGCCGGTGCTGGAGCTCCCGGCGGACCGTCCGCGGCCCGCGGTGCCGAGCTCCCGGGGCGCCCGGCACCTCTTCGCGCTCGGGACGGAGACTTCCGGGGCCCTGCGCGCCCTCTCCCGGCGGGAGGGGACGACGCTGTTCATGACGCTTCTCGCCGCCTTCCAAACCCTGCTCGCCAAGTACTCGGGACAGGACGACCTGGTCGTCGGCACTCCCATTGCCAACCGCGTCGCGCTGGAGACGGAGGGGCTGATCGGGTTCTTCGTGAACACGCTCGCGCTGCGCGGCGACCTCTCGGGCGACCCCACCTTCCGCGAGCTGCTGGGGCGCGTACGGGAGGCTACGCTCGGCGCCTACGCGCACCAGGACCTCCCCTTCGAGCGACTGGTGGAGGAGATCCAGCCCGAGCGGAGCCTGGGCCGGACACCGCTCTTCCAGGTGACCTTCACCTTCGAGGAAGGCGACCCGGAGGAGGGCGTGCGGCTGGGCGGCGTGCGGATGGAGCCGCTGGAGTGGGTGGAGGACCAGGCGAAGTGGGACCTCAGCCTGACGGTCGGGGAGGAGAGGGACGGCCTCGGCGCCGCTTTCACCTACGCCGTCGACCTGTTCGATGCCACGACCGTCGAGCGGATGGCGGGCCACCTCGGCTCGGTGCTCCGGGGGGCGCTGGCGGACCCCGGCTGCCGCCTGTCGGAACTGGAGATGCTCGGCGCGGGGGAGCGTGAGCAGGTGCTGCGCGGGTGGAACCCGGACGGGGGAGACGTCGCCGTCGACCGGCCGGTGCACGAGCTGATTGCGGAGCAGGCGGCGCGGACGCCGGAAGCCACGGCGGTCATCGCACCGGACGCGACGCTGACGTACGCCGAGCTGGATGCGCGCGCCGACGGGCTCGCCCGCGTCCTGCGCCGGATGGGCGTGGGACCGGAGAAGCGGGTCGGGCTGTGCGTGGAGCGCTCCGCGGACATGATCGTCGGGGTGCTCGGAATCCTCCGGGCCGGCGGGGGCTACGTCCCGGTGGACCCGGCGTATCCGCCCGAGCGGATCGCCTACATCCTGGCCGATAGTGAGGTGCCGGTGCTGGTCTCGCAGGCGGCGCTGGCAGGCGTGCTCCCGGAGCACGGGGCGCAGGTGGCGCTGCTGGACGCCGGTCCGTCCGGGTACACCGGGGCGGCGGCGCCGGTCGCGGTCTGCCCCGACAGCCTGGCGTACGTGATCTACACCTCTGGCTCCACCGGCCGGCCCAAGGGCGTGCGCATCGAACACCGCAGCCTGGCGAACACCCTGCTCGCCGCCCGCGCGGCCTTCGGCTTCGGCCAGGGGGACCGGATCGTTTCGCTCGCCTCGTTCGCCTTCGACATCTGGGCGTTCGAGTGCCTGCTCCCCCTGCTGTGCGGCGCCTCGGTGCAGGTGGTCCCTCGCGAGCGCGTCGTGGACCTGGAAGCGCTGGTGGAGGATCTCGAGGGTGCGACGCTGCTGCACGCCGTACCCTCGCTGATGCGGCAGCTCGTGCAGACGGCGCGCGCGCGGCGCGGGACCCTGCCGCGGCTGCGCTGCGTCTTCGTCGGCGGAGACGCCGTTCCGCCGGATCTCCTGGGCGAGATGCGAGAGGTCTTCCCCCGGGCCGACACGCACGTCCTCTACGGGCCCACGGAGGCGACGATCATCTGCGCCGCGCATCTCGCGACCGGCGAGGAGGGCGGGGGCCGGCACCTCCTCGGGCGGCCGCTGGGAAATGCACCGCTGTACGTGCTCGACGGCTCCATGACGCCGATGCCCGTGGGCGTTCCGGGCGAGCTGTGCATCGGGGGGGCGAGCGTGGGGCGCGACTACCTGGGGCGGCCGGAGCTGACGGCGGAGCGGTTCATCCCCGATCCGTTCTCCGCGCTGGCGGGCGCGCGCATGTACCGCACGGGCGACCGGGCGAGGTGGAACGCGGAAGGGACGCTGGAGTTCCTGGGGCGGGTCGACGAGCAGGTAAAGATCCGGGGCTACCGCATCGAGCCCGGCGAGGTCGAGACGACGCTGAAGTCGCACGCGAGCGTGCGCGAAGCGGTGGTGCTGGCGCGGGAGGACGCGTCCGGGGAGAGGCGGCTCGTCGGATACGTGGTGCCGGCGAGCGGGGGGATTTCGCTGGTGGAGCTGGGCGGCTGGCTCCGGGAGCGGCTCCCGGAGTACATGGTGCCCTCCGCACTGGTGGGGGTGCAAGCGCTGCCTCTGACTGCGAACGGGAAGCTGGACCGGAGTGCGCTCCCCGCGCCCGACGCGGGACCGAGCGTGGACGCGTACGTGGCGCCCCGGAATCCCACGGAGGAGGTGCTCGCGGAGATCTGGGCGGAGGTGCTGGGAGCCCGGAGGATCGGAGTGCACGACGACTTCTTCGCGCTCGGCGGGCACTCGCTCCTGGCTACCCACGTCGTCTCCCGCGTGCGGGGGGCGCTCGGGGTCGACGTCCCGCTGCGGGCAATGTTCGAGGCCCCCACCGTTGCCGAGTTCGCGCAGGTGGTGCCCCTGGGCGGCACCGCCACCACCCCCGACATCGGCCCTCGCCAGCGCGCGGGAGAGATCCTGTCGAAGATGGATGAGCTTTCCGAAGCGGACCTCGACCGGCTGCTGGGCGACCTGGCGGCAGAGGAAGAACTGGAATGGTGAACAGCACGGTGGCGGATCGCGGGGACCCGGAGGTCGAGGAAAAGCGGCGGCTCCTGGCGGAGAAGCTCCAGGATCGGGCGCGGAGGGAGAACGCCTTCCCGCTCTCGTTCGCGCAGCAGCGGCTCTGGTTCGTGCACCAGCTGGACCCATCGAGCCCTGCGTACCATATGGCGGCGGCGCTGCGGGTGCGGGGGGCACTGGACCCGGCGGTGCTCCGTCGCGTGCTCGACGAGGTGGTGCGCCGCCACGAGTCGCTGCGCACCACCTTCGGCACCATCTCGGGCCGTACCCTCCAGGTGGTGGGGGAGCCGGCCCCCGCGGCTCTCCGCGAGGTGGACCTCCGCCTGATTCGCGCCTCCAGGCGGGAAGCCGAGCTGCAGGCGCTGGTCGCCGGAGAGGCGCTGCGGCCCTTCGACCTCGCGGTCGGTCCGTTGCTGCGGACTACGGCCGTGCGGCTGGGCGAGGACAGCTGGGCGCTGCTGCTCACCATGCACCACATCGTGTCGGACGGCTGGTCGATGGGCGTGCTGGTGCGGGAGGTCTCCGCGCTCTACCAGGCGTTTTCTGAGGGTCGGGAGTCGCCGCTGGCCCCGCTCAGGGTACAGTACCCCGAGTACGCCCTCTGGCAGCGCAAGCTCCTACGGGGCGAGACGCTGCAGGCCCAGCTCGGCTGGTGGCGCGAGCAGCTGGCGGGCGCGCCGCCGCTCCTGGAGCTGCCGCTGGACCGGCCGCGTTCGCAGGTGCCGGACCCGGGCGGAAGGTCCCTTTCCGTCGAGCTGCAGCCCGACACCTCGCGGGCGCTGCGCGCGCTCTCGCAGCGGGAGGGCTCGACGCTGTTCATGACGCTGCTGGCGGCGTGGCAGCTCCTGCTGGGGCGCTACGCGGGGCAGGAGGACGTGGTGGTGGGCATGCCCATCGCGGGGCGCACGCGCGCAGAGGTGGAGGGGCTGATCGGCTTCTTCGTCAACACCCTCGTGCTGCGCGCCGACCTCTCGGGCGACCCCACCTTCCGGGAGCTGCTGGGGCGAGTGCGCGAGGCGACGCTCGGGGC
>DASYWD010000427.1 GCA_035936415.1 Longimicrobiaceae bacterium | reverse complement strand
GGACGCTGCTGGCGGCGCGCGGGGGCGGCCGATGGGGGCTGGGGGCCGCGGCGGCGCTCTGGCTGGCGGCCGGGACCGCGGCCGGGGTCCAGGTGCGGCTCGACCGGGTGGCCGCGGACTGGGAGCTGGTGCGCATCCTGATCGAGGAGGAGGCGGGCGAGGCGCTGGGCGAGGACCTGAACGCCCTGGTGGACCGCGGCGAGACGGCGACCGACGGGGCGATCGCCGCGGCGCGGGCGGCGGGCTCGCGCGCGGAGCTGTTCGAGGGGCTGGGACGGCTGCAGCAGGAGACCGAGGTGTCCGCGGTGGTGGTGTACGGGCCGGACGGCGCGCCGGTGGCCTGGGCCGGGGAGCACCGCGGGACGGTCCCGGACTCGGTGCGGCGGGGGATCCGCCCGTATTTCTTCTCGGCGGGGCCGGTCTTCGGCTACCTGTACTTCTCGCGCGGCTTCGCGGACGGACGCACGGCCGTGGCCGCCATCCTCCTGGAGGCCAACGTCTCCGCCGGAGAGGGGACGAGGCCGTTCTCGGAGATCTTCGCCGCCCGCCACGGGATCACCCCGCGCTTCACCCCGCCGGCGCTGGCGCAGGGGGAGTCGGTGTGGGACTGGTCGAGCGACGGCCCCATCCTCAGCGTCTCCTTCGTGCGGCTCACGCAGGAGCGGTGGCGGGACCGGATCGTGGCGCGGGGGAGGTGGGGGGTGGCGGTGGGGTGGGGCCTGGGCTTCGCGCTCCTGGCGGCGGCGTGGTACCGCCGCCGCAGGGGGCCCCCGGGGGTCCCGGTCTCGGCCGCGACGCTGGCGCTCTTCGTGGCGCCGCTCGGGGAGATGACGGGGACGGAGGAGGTGTTCTCGCCGCTAGGCTTCCTCCTTCCCCTCCCCGTGGACGTCACCCTGGGCCCGCTGATGGTGCTCCTCACCGGCGGCTCGGTGTGGATGCTCACGCACCCCCGCCCGCTCCGCAGCCGCGCCCGGCTGCGCACGGCGCTCCGGGTGGCCGCCGCGGCCCTGGTCCTCCCGCTGGCGCTCCGCCTGGTGCAGGACTCCGCTTCGCAGGGGCTGCAGGCGGCCCACTCGGCCGGCGGGATCTCGCTCGTGATGGCCGCCACGCTCGCGGTCGCCGTCCCGCTCTTCCTCCTCTTCCCCGCCCCGCCCGGCGAGCCGGGGCGCGACCTGGGGACGCGCTGGTGGCTGCCGGCCCTGCTCCTGTCGCTGGCGCTGGGGGTGGCGACGGTGCTCTGGTGGCGGCCCGGGCGCGAGGTCCCGGTGTGGACGCCCGCGCTCTGGGCGCTGCCGTTCGGGCTCTTCGCGGTGGGCTTCGCCCGGACCCGCACGGGGCGCGGCAGCCTCCTTCCCTGGCTGGCGGCCGGCTGGATCGGGGTGACGGTCGCCGCCTCCGGGCTCTGGGTGGGGCACCTGGAGGCGCGGCTGGGGAGCGCGGAGCGCGAGCTGGCCCGCCTGGGAACCGTCCCGGACCCGTACCTGGACTTCCTCCTGCGCCAGTTCGCGGAGCGGGCGCTGATGAACGCGGGCGAGGGGCGCGAGGGGGTGGGGCTCCTCTACCAGAGCTGGGTGGGCGCGGGGCTCGCCAAGGAGGGGTACGAGGCGCGCGTCACCCTCTGGAGCGGCGGCACGCCCACCTCGGAGCTCCGCCTGACCGACGTGGCGCTCCCCGACTCGCTGCTGGCGCCGCTCCTGGCCCGCGCCGCGTACGCCGAGGAGCCCATCGTGGAGCGGTACACGGACCAGCCCGAGGTCCACTACCTCCTGCTGGTCCCCCTCCCCGGCGGCCGGGCGATCACCGTGGCGGTGCCGCCGCGGGCGCACCTGGGCCGCTCGGGGGCGCTCGCCCGCTTCCTCGACCCCGGGCGCGAGCCGGACGAGGAGGGCGGGCCGACCTCGCTCTCGCTGGTGCCGGTGGCGGGCATGGAGGCCGCCGCGGGCCAGGAGCCGGAGGGGCTGCAGTGGATCCACACGCCGGAGGGGTGGCGGAGCGAGACGGCGGTGCGCTTCCCGGGCGGGCCCATGCACGCGCACCTGCTGATCCGCACGCCGTCGCCCTTCCTCCTCGGCGTCCGCGCCGCGCTGGTGCTGGCGTTCGCGCTGGGAATCATGGCCGTGCTCTGGACCGTGGCGCGCACCCTTTGCGGCGAGCCGCTGGGGCTGGGGGCGCCGGAGTGGGTGTGGGCCGGGACCTTCCGAGGCCGGCTCACCCTGGCGCTGTTCGCCTTCTTCCTCCTCCCCATGGCCGCCTTCGGGGCCACGGCGTACCAGGCGCTCTCGCGCGAGGTGGTGCGAACCGCCGCGGCCCTGGCGGAGCGCGCGCTGGAGCAGGCCGCGGCGGAGGTCCCGGGCCCACCGCTCCCTGCGCTCGCCGAGCGGGTGCGGGCGGACCTCCTCCTGTACGACCGCGGCGTGCTGACGGCGGCCTCGTCGCCGGAGGTGCTGGAGCTGGGGCTGTACAACACCTGGCTCCCGCCCTCCTTCTTCCTCTTCTTCAGCAGCGGCGAGGCGGTCCGGGACATCGAGGAGCGCGAGCTGGCCGGCCGCGAGTACCTGGTGGCGTACCGGCGCGTCTCGCCCGCGCAGGTGCTCGCCGCCCCCACCGCGCTGGCCTCCGGCGAGATCGCACGGCGGCAGCGGGAGCTGGGGAACGCGGTGCTCCTGGCGGTCCTCCTGGGCGGGGCGCTCTCCCTCATCCTGTCCTTCTTCGTCGGGCGCGCCCTGTCCCGCCCCATCGACGACTTGAGCCGGGCTGCGGCGGCGGTGGGCGCCGGGAACCTGGGGATCCGCCTCCGCGAGACGCGCGAGGACGAGTTCGGGGGACTCTACCGCTCCTTCAACCGCATGGTGCTGCGCCTCCGCCGGACGCGGGCGGCGCTGGAGCGCGAGACGCGCCGCACGGAGGCGGTGGTCGCGGAGGCGGGCACGGGGGTGCTGGCGCTGGACACCGCGGGGCGGGTGGCGCTGATCAACGCCCGCGCAGCGGAGATCCTGGGGACCGGCGTGGAGACCGGGAGCCCCGTCCCGGAAGCGACTCCCGTCGCGGCGGAGCTGGCGCGCGCGGTGCGCGACTTCCGCCTTTCCGGCGCGCTGGAGCACGGGGAGGAGGTGGAGATCGAGGGCCGCGTGATCCGTCTGCGGCTGCGGCGGCTGCGCGGGGAGACCGGGACGGGAGGCGCGGTGGTGGTGCTGGAGGACGTGACCACGGAGATGCGCTCGGCGCGGGTGCTGGCCTGGGGCGAGATGGCGCGCCAGGTGGCGCACGAGATCAAGAACCCGCTCACCCCCATCAAGCTCTCCGTGCAGCACCTCCGCCGCGCCCACGCGGACGGGAGGGCGGACTTCGAGCAGATCCTGAACCGGAACGTGGAGGCCATCCTCGGCGAGATCGACCGCCTGGGGGAGATCGCAAGGGCCTTCGCGCGCTTCGGCGCCCCCGCGCAGGCCGCGGGCGGCGTGGAGGTGGTGAGGCTGGGGCCGGTGGTGGACGAGACGCTGGCGCTCTACCGCGGCACCGACGACGGCATCGCCTACCGGGTGGAGGTCGACCCGGGGACGCCGGACGCCTTCGCCCGCGTGGGCGAGCTGAAGGAGGTGCTCGTGAACCTGCTGGAGAACGCCCGCGCCGCGCTCCCGGAGGGCGGGGAGATCCGGATCACCGCCGCCCCGGCGGGGGGCGGCGCCTGGGCGATCCTGAACGTGGAGGACACCGGCGAGGGGATCCCGGCAGAGCTCCTCCCGCGCGTCTTCGAGCCGCAGTTCTCCACCCGCACCAGCGGGACCGGGCTGGGGCTGGCGATCGTGCGGCGGCTGGTGGAGTCGTGGGGCGGCGAGGTGACGATGGACTCGGAGCCCGGCAGCGGGACGACGGTGCACCTGCGGCTGCGCGCCGCGGGCGGGGACGCCGCGGCGGCC
The DNA here is from genome assembly GCA_035936415.1 of Longimicrobiaceae bacterium. Classification (NCBI taxonomy): domain Bacteria; kingdom Pseudomonadati; phylum Gemmatimonadota; class Longimicrobiia; order Longimicrobiales; family Longimicrobiaceae; species Longimicrobiaceae bacterium. The sequence continues at coordinate 15,051 of DASYWD010000427.1, read as the reverse complement.
GGCTGACCGGTCCGGCGGCGGGTCACCCGGCCTGTTCGATCAGCTCGGGGCCGTCGTTGCGGGGGGAGTTGACGCGGGTGGAGACGGGGTGGGCGCGCAGCTCGCCCGCCCAGGGGCGCATGAGCGGCTGCAGGGCGGCCGGGTCGGCGCCCGGGTCCAGCCAGGTGTCGCGCTCCTCCGCGTCCAGGATCACCGGCATCCGGTCGTGGATGGGACGCATGGCCTCGTTGGGGCCGGTGGTCAGGATGCAGAAGGAGTGCACCGGCTCTGCGTCCCGCGGCGTCCACACCTCCCAGAGCCCGGCCAGGGTGAGCGGCTCCCCGTCGGCGCGGCGGATCCAGTGCGGCACCTTGCCGTCCGCGGTCTTCCGCCACTCGTAGAAGCCGGAGGCGGGGACCACGCACCGCCGGCTTCGCCACGCCGCTCGGAAGTACGGCTTCCCGGCGGCATCCTCCGAGCGCGCGTTGATCGGCTCGGGGGCGCCGTCGCGCGCCCAGCCGGGACGGAGCCCCCAGCGGAACAGCGACAGGAAGAGCCCGCCGCCGTCGCGCACCAGCACGGGGGCGTGCTGCGTGGGGGCGATGTTGTAGCGGGGCCCCGTCGCGGGCGCCCGCAGCGCGGCCCCGAACCGCCGGGCGAGCGTTTCCGCGCTCTCCGTCTCTCCGTAGCGTCCGCACATGGCTCCCTCCGAGTCGGTCTCCTCCCGGCAGCCCCCCCTACGGCTGGCAGAATAGGGCCGGTCGACGCGGCGGGCAATGAAAAAAACCGGGAGCCCCGCGGGGAGGCTCCCGTTTCCGCGGCGTCCCGGCTCCCCTACTCGCGCCCGGAGGCGTCGCTCCGCAGCGTCTCCACCCACGCGGGCACGGGGAGGCCGGCCTGGCGGTACCCCTCGGCGATTCGGCGAAGGAGCCCCGCGGCCACCATCCCGCGGGTCGGGGCCGGCAGACCCTCGGTCAGCAGGTCGAGCGCGGCGGCGGCCGTGTCGACATCGGCGGCAGCGTGCTCCCCCTGCCGCGCGAGGTGGCGGAGGTACCAGGCCAGCAGCTTCCGCTCGGTGGACGTGTGGAGCCGGGAGCCGCCGAGCACCTTCCGCAGCCCGGTGGGACTCATCCCGGTCTCGCGCGCGGCCTGCCGGAGCGACGTCTTCTCCACCCAGCGCGCCAGGGCCTCGCGGATGCGGGCGATGGAGACCCCGCGTTTGGGGCCGGTCACGGCCGCCTCCGCGGGGGGCGAGCACCTTTTTGTGCTCTACGTAAACTATCGGTGAGGTTACACACGCCAGTATAGGCGCACCCCGCGCGGGCCACAAGGGGAGACGCAAAGTGCCCGCGCAGAGCAGGGCCAGCGTGCGCGGTCCGGGAGCGGCTCCGGCATCGGAAGAGGTGAAGGCGGAGCCGGAACGTGCCGAGACTCAGCGGGGCGCCGTGCTCCCTGCCGGCTGCCGCACACGCTCTCGATCACCTCCCGCGCCCGCTCTCCCAGTGCTCGCACGTGCCCTTTCCGGTGCCGTCCTCGGCATCGACGCGTACCTCGTCACCGTCGAGGCGGACGTCGCCAGCGGACTTCCCTCCTTTTCCACCGTGGGCCTCCCGCAGGGCGCCGTGAAGGAAGGGAAGGACCGGGTGGTCGCCGCCATCCAGAACAGCGGCTTCATCGTCCCGCCGAAGCGGATCACGGTGAACCTCGCCCCGGCGGACGTGGCGAAGTCGGGGAGCGCCTTCGACCTCCCGATCGCCGTCGGCATCCTTGCCGGGACGGGCCAGGTGGCCGCCAACGGGGAGCTGGAGAGCTTCGCGCTCCTGGGGGAGCTGGGGCTCGACGGCGAGCTGCGGCCGGTGCGCGGCGCCCTCTCGATCGCCGTCGCGGCGCGGGACGCCCGGCTGCGGGGATTGATCCTCCCCGAGGAGAACGTCGCCGAGGCGGGGGTGGTGGACGGGCTGGAGGTGCGCGGCGCGAAGACGCTGGGCGACGTGGTGCGCTTCCTGGAGGGCCGAGGGGAGCTGCCGGCGGCGGAGATCGACCGGGACGCGCTCTTCCGCACCTCGTCGGAGTACGATTGCGACTTCGCGGACGTGAAGGGGCAGGAGCACGCGAAGCGTGCGCTGGAGGTGGCCGCGGCCGGAGCTCACAACATCCTCTGCGTCGGCCCGCCCGGTTCGGGAAAGACGATGCTCGCCCGGCGGCTCCCCACCATCCTCCCCCCGCTCACGCTGGACGAGGCGCTCGAGACCACCAAGATCCACTCGGTCGCGGGGCTCCTGGGCGCGGGAGAGGCGCTGGTGGCGGTGCGCCCGTTCCGCTCGCCGCACCACACCATCTCGGACGCCGGGCTCATCGGCGGCGGATCGTCACCCAAGCCGGGCGAGGTCTCGCTCGCGCACCACGGGGTGCTCTTCATGGACGAGCTGCCGGAGTTCCGGCGCAACGTGCTGGAGGTCTTACGGCAGCCGCTGGAGGACTCCGAGGTCACCATCTCGCGCGCCGCCATGAGCCTGACGTACCCGTCGCGCTTCATGCTCGCGGCCGCCATGAACCCCTGCCCCTGCGGCCACTACGGCGACGCCCAGAAGCCCTGCACCTGCGCCCCCCAGTCGGTGCAGCGCTACCTCGCCCGCGTCTCCGGCCCGCTCCTGGACCGCATCGACCTGCACGTGGAGGTGCCGGCCGTCCAGTACAACGACCTGACCGACCGCCGCTCCGGCGAACCCTCGGCGGCGATCCGCGAGCGGGTCACCCGGGCGCGCGACCGCCAGCGGGAGCGCTTCGCCGGCCGCGGCGACGTGCACGCCAACGCGCACATGGCCGCGCGCGACATCCGCGAGTTCTGCCGGGTAGGCGAGGGCGCCGACGCGCTCCTGCGCACCGCCATCTCCCGCCTGGGGCTCTCGGCGCGGGCATACCACCGCATCCTCAAGATCGCCCGTACCATCGCCGACCTGGACGCGGCGGCGGAGATCGGGACGGGGCACGTCTCTGAGGCCATCCAGTACCGCTCGCTAGACCGGATGCTGAAAGGGTAGAACGGCTGCAGCAGAGAGCCGGGCGGATGCCAACCTGGGAACGTTCTGCCGCCGACGGTGAGGTCGGTATGCCAACAGATCATAGATCTCGCGTTCTTGCGGCGAGCCGCTCTCAAACGGTACGCATTGCATCGACGCAGTTGGGGACTACAATTCGGAAATGGGGCACGTCTGCCCGACGGGCAGTAGTGTATGCCGGCGGGTAGCACGCTCTGGATTCACCGATAACCCAACTGCGCAGTGCAACCGCGCAGTGGCTGAGGAGTGCGGCTTTTTTCCAGGTCCCTGAGATGGGGTGTACGCATGACCAAGAGATCCAGGCTACTGATCTGCTTGCTATACCTCCCGGCGGGCGCCGGCTGTTCTGGCCCTCATCAGGAACCGCCCGCAGAGAGCCTGCAGCTCACGAAGCTGGAGCCGATCCACCTTGTGGAAACCGACTCGCTCTACGTTGGAAAGCCGGCTGCGCTGGCACTCGATCCCGACAACGGGAATCTGTACGTGAGTGATGGATTCTGGGGCCGGGTGCTGGCCTTTTCTCCATCAGGCACACTGGACCGCGTGTACGGAAAGCGGGGCGAGGGCCCGGGGGAGATCTCCGATCCGGGAGCCGTGGCTGTGCACAATGGAGAGCTGCTGGTGGCGGACGTTGGGGGGCAGCGCTTCGTCCGCTACGACCGAGCCACGGGAGAGTTCAACGGCGGAGTTCGTTTCGATGGAGTCTTGACCTCCATGCAGCCCCACGGGAACAAGGTCTGGCTCGGAATCCAGAATCGGCCACGTAGAACTTCCCTTGGAGTGTGGTCACCGGAAGCGTCGTCCATCCGGTATCTGGGTGAGCTCCCGGGTGAATTCCTCGAGTCGGAGCCACTGGCGGGAATCTACAACGGCATTCAGGTCGTGGAATGGTCCGACACGGTTCTGGCAGGCTTCATGGGTCTCAACCGGCTCGTGCGACTCCGGGCGGATGGGTCCACGATCGACACCCTACCCATCCCGGTTCGAAAGCGCCGGGGAGAGATGAAGAACATCGTAAAACGGCTGGGCGGGATGGAGTTCCCGGAGATGTTCAGTGCCAACTCCGCGCTGTTCCGGCTACATCGCCTGCCGAGTGGTAGTTTCGCAGCCGTTCACTACGACCAGACGATTTCCGGAGATCTGATTACGGCGAACGTATATCTGAGCATCCTGTCCGGAGACTTCAAAACGACTTGTCCGGACCATGCCATCGAGGTGGCGGCGGACGCACAGCCCTACACGGCGTTCCGGGGGGATACGCTTTTCGTCCTCCAGCAGAAGGTGGAGGGTCAGAGGGCCAGCGCCTTCGTCGATCGTTACGTCATCGGGGAGGCTGCATGCCCTTCCATAGGAAGAGCGTGAGCCGAGGCCCCTCCCGAGCCGCGAACGAAGATCTGGGCCGTATGGGGCTCGGCGTGGGATACGTGCGGAACTGTAGCACCTGTTCGAAGAGTCGCCGAGGGCCGATGTGACGGAAGGATGCAGCGAGGGCGCTCCCGGAACCTTTTCCGGGGGCGTTTTTTTCATCCGTTCCGATCCGGCACCCGGCTTGCAAAAAGCCCCCCGAACGCCCCGGAACCGCAGACCCGAACTCCTGCTCCTCGCCGCATGAACCGCCTCACCGCACTCTTCCGCCGCCTCCAGGGCGAGCGCCGCGCCCGCCGGACCGGAGGCCGCCGCCGCTCGGACTTCGAGCCCAACCGGGGCTGGCGCGTGGTCCTGGCGCTGGCGCTCGGCGTCGCCCTGCTCGACTGGACGACCAAGGCCGCCGTGGCCGCCTCGGTGCCGCTGGAGGGCTTCGTGGAGGTGTGGCGGGGGCGCGTCGCGCTGTGGCACGTGCGCAACGACGCGATGATGCTCGGGCTCTGGGACGGCTTCCCCATCGCCGTACGCCAGGGAATCGCCCTGGTCGCCGGGGCGGTCGCCTTCCTCGTCGTCTTCCAGGTGGTCGGGCGGATGCACCGGCTGCGGCCCGGCGAGCGGGAGTGGGCCTGGGCCTTCGCCGGCCTGGCCTACGGGGGAATGCTGGGGAACCTGGGCGAGCGCGCGCTGCACTGGGGCGTCACCGACTACCTGTCCTTCGCCTGGGGCGACCTCTGGCTCCCGCCCGGGAACGTCGCCGACGTCGCGCTCTTCGCCGCCATCCCCCTCGCCGTCCCCGTGATCCTCTTCGAGCTCCGGGGGCGCGCCCGGAGGGCCCCCCGGCAGACCGTTCCCTCCCCGGGCGCGCGCCCGCTCGCCCGCGCCTGACCCGCCGCCGCTGGCGGGGTACCCGGAAGACCGCATACCTTGAGGGGGATACGGTCTTCCGCGGAGGGTGAACAGGAGATGGCGTTGCAGGAGAAACGGGAGCGGCTGCGCGCCGCGCTGCGCGAGTGCGGCTCGGTGGTGGTGGGGTACAGTGGCGGGGTGGACTCCGTCTTCCTGGCCCGCGTCGCCGTGGAGGTTCTGGGGCGCGACAACGTCCTGGCCGTCACCGGGAAGAGTGCGAGCGTCCCCTCCTGGATGGAGGACACGGCGCGCGAGGTGGCGGAGCGCTTCGGCATTGCCTGGCTGGAGGTTCCCACCGACGAGGTGAGCGACCCCCGCTACGCCGCCAACCCCAGCAACCGCTGCTACTTCTGCAAGACGGAGCTGTGGGGGAAGCTGGCGGAGGTCGCGCGCGAGCGCGACATCCGCGCCGTGCTCGACGGCTCCAACGCCGACGACGTGGGCGACCACCGCCCCGGCGCCGTGGCGGCGCATGAGCACGGCGTCCGCTCCCCGCTCCTCGAAGCCGGGCTCACCAAGGACGAGATCCGCGCCTGGTCGCGCGAGCTGGGGCTCCCCACCTGGGACCAGCCCGCCGCCCCCTGCCTCGCCTCCCGCCTCCCCTACGGGCTGGCCGTCACCCCCGAGCGCCTCCGGCAGGTGGAGCGCGCCGAGTCCGGGCTGCGCGCCCTGGGCTTCCGCGACTTCCGCGTCCGGCACCACGGGACGGTCGCCCGGCTGGAGGTGGCCCCGGCGGAGCTGGAGCGCGTCGGGCCGCTGCGCGCCGAGCTCGCCCGCACGGTGCGCGAGGCCGGCTTCGACCGCGTCCTGCTCGACCTGCAGGGGTACCGCCGCGGCGCCCTGAACGAGGGGCTCGCCTCCGCGCAGCTGGTGCAGCTCGGAGGCGGCCTGTGAGTGCGGCCGCCCCGGTCCGGCCCGACGAGCGGATCGCGCGCGCCGCGGAGCTCCTGGCCGAGCGGGGGATCCCCGGCCGCGTCTCCGTAGAGGGGCACGAGTCCGAGATCGCCGCGGTCCAGGTCCCCGCCGACGTGTGGGACCGCCTCGCCGGGAAGGAGGGCGCGCGCCTGGCCGAGGCGCTGAAGCGGCTCGGCTTCCGCTACGTCGCGCTGGACCTGGAGCCCGGCGGCTGAGCCCCGCCATGGACCCCCTGGTCTACCTCGACTACGCCGCCACTTCCGCCATCCGGCCGGACGCGGTGGTCGAGGCCGTCGCCGCCTACCTGCGCGACGTGGGCGCCACGCCGGGGCGCGCGGGACACCGGCTCTCCCTCGCCGCCGGGCGCGTGGTCGTCCGCTGCCGCCTCGCCGTCGCCGAGCTGCTCGGGGTCCCCGGCGACCCGGGGCGGATCACCTTCCAGCCGAGCACCACCCACGCGCTCAACGCCGCCCTCCGCGGCGTCCTCCGTCCCGGCGACCGGGTGGTGCGCACCGCGTACGACCATAACTCCGTGCGCCGTCCCGTCGCCGGCCTGGCCGCAGAGGGCGTCCGGGAGACCGTCCTCGCCGGGACGACGGAGGGCGCCGTCGACCTGGACGAGGCCGAGCGGGCGATCCGCGGCGACGGCCGCCCCGCGCGCCTCCTCGTGCTCCCGCACGCGTCCAACCTCCTGGGCACCGTGCTCCCCGTCGCCGCGCTGGCCGAGGTCGCCCGCGCGCACGGGACGCTGGTGCTGCTGGACGCGGCGCAGAGCGCCGGCCACCTCCCGGTGCGAGTGGAGGAGCTTCGGGTGGACCTGCTCGCCTTCGCCGGGCACAAGGGGCTGCTCGGCCCGCAGGGGACGGCGGGGCTCTGGGTGCGGGAGGGGGTGGAGGTCGCCCCGGTCTTTTCGGGCGGCACCGGGGGCGACTCCGCGGCGTCCGGGATGCCCGAGGCGTACCCGGACCGGCTGGAGGCGGGGACGCTGAACGGCCCCGGGATCGCGGGTCTCCTGGCCGGGGTACGCTGGGTGCTCGACGCGGGGGTGGACTCGCTGCACGCCCGCGAGGCCGCCCTCAAGGCGAGGCTGCACGGCGGACTCGGCGCCATCCCCGGCGTACGGGTCCTCTCCCCGGACTCGCCGGAGGGAGTGGGGATCGTCACCGTCGAGGCGGAAGGAATCGAGGCGCACGAGCTGGCGCTGCGGCTCGACCGCGAGCACGGCGTCCTCACCCGGGCCGGCCTGCACTGCGCCCCGGAAGCGCACGGCCTCCTGGGGACGCTCGAGACCGGCGCCGTGCGCTTCTCCGTCGGCTGGGCGACCACGGAGGCGGAGGTCGACCACGCGGTCGCGGCGACCGCGGCGGTCTGCCGGGAGGCGGCGGGACAGGGCCGCTGAGCCGGGCCGCGGAACCGTCCGCGGCCTTTCGCGTTACAACAGCGTCCGGTGCACGCGCACGGAGACACCCCAGCGGGGAGAGAGCGAATGGCGAGGAGAAGGTCGGGCGGAGTCGTGGCGGGGTTCGTGTTCGTGCTGCTGCTGGCGGGCGGCTGGTGGCTCTTCCGCGAGCCTCTGGCGCGGCTCATGGGGCGCGGCGAGCCCGTGGTGACCCGGGTGTCGCCCGAGGCCGCGGCGCAGGCCGAGGCCAAGCTAGCGCGCCTGACCGGAAGCGGAGAGACGGTCCGCCTCAACGAGGTGGAGTTCACCAGCCTGCTGCGGTACCGCCTCCGCGACCGCATCCCGGGCGACCTGGTGGCTCCCGCGGTGGCGTTCCGCGGCGACACCCTCCGGCTGATGGCGCGGGTGCCGAGCGACCGGATCCCCAGCCTGCCCGAGCTGGGCGCCGCGCGCGCCTTCCTCCCGGACACCGCCGACGTGGACATCATCGGCCACCTGCGGCCGCTGCAGCCCGGGCGCGCCGCCTACGAGGTGCGGCGGATCACCTTCGCCGGCATCCCCATCCCGGACCGCCTCTACCCCCAGGCGCTGCACAGCATGGGGCGCCGCGACGAGGCGGGGCTGGCGCCCACGGCGTATCCCCTCCCCCTCCCCGACGGCGTCGGCGGCGCCACCGTGGAGGGCGGCGAGCTGGTCCTCACTCCCTGATCCGCACCGAGCACCCGGGCGAAAACGACATGGCACGCATCATGGTGGTGGACGACGAGCAGGGGATCCGGCACGTCCTGGCCCAGCTCCTGGAGTACGAGGACCACGAGGTCCGCAGCGCGGGGAGCGCAGGCGAGGCCCTCTCCATCTACCCCGACTTCCGTCCGGACCTGACCTTCATGGACGTGAAGATGGCGCGGATGGACGGGCTGGAGGCGCTCACGCGCATCCGCGAGATGGACCCGGCCGCGCTGGTGGTGATGATCAGCGGCCACGGCACCATCGAGACCGCCGTGGAGGCCACGCGCCGAGGCGCCTACGACTTCCTGGAGAAGCCGCTCGACACCGACCGCATCCTCCTGGTGCTCCGCAACGCCCTGCAGCAGCGCGGGCTCGTGGCCGAGAACGCGCGCCTGCGCGGCGAGGTGGAGGGGCGGCACCAGATCGTGGGGAAGAGCTTCCCCGTCCGGCAGCTCCTGGAGCGCGTGGAGCGCGTGGCGCCCACCGACGCGCGCGTGCTGATCACCGGCGAGAACGGCACGGGGAAGGAGCTGGTCGCCCGCGCCGTGCACCGGCTCTCCCCGCGCGCCAGCGGCCCCTTCGTCGAGGTCAACTGCGCCGCCATCCCCTCCGAGCTGATCGAGTCCGAGCTGTTCGGGCACATGAAGGGCTCCTTCACCGGCGCCTACGAGGACCGCGCCGGCAAGTTCGAGCTGGCCAACGAGGGGACGCTCTTCCTGGACGAGATCGGCGACATGAGCCACGCCGCCCAGGCCAAGGTGCTCCGCGCCCTCCAGGAAGGGCTGGTGACCCGCGTCGGCGGCGCCAAGCCCATCAAGGTGGACGTGCGCGTCCTCGCCGCCACCAACAAGGACCTGGAGGAGGAGATCCGGCAGGGGCGCTTCCGCGAGGACCTGTACTACCGCCTCAACGTCATCCCCCTGCACGTCCCCCCGCTGCGCGAGAGGCGCGAGGACATCCCCCTGCTGGTGCAGCACTTCGTCGGCCAGGGTACCCGCGAGGGAATGCTCCGGCCGCGCGGCTTCGCCCCGGAGGCGGTGGAGGCGCTGCAGCGGCTGGACTGGCCCGGCAACGTCCGCGAGCTGCGCAACACCGTGGAGCGCCTGCTGATCCTGGCGCCCCGCGACACCGTCACCGCCGACGACGTGGATCTCCTGGTCACCGGGCAGGCGCGCGGCGGCGGCCTCTCGTCCGACCTGCTGGCCTCGCGCACCTTCTCCGAGTTCAAGGAGGCGGCCGAGCGCGCCTTCATCCTCCAGAAGCTGCGCGAGAACGACTGGAACGTCTCGGAGACCGCACGCATCCTCGACATGCCCCGCTCCAACCTGTACAAGAAGATCGAGCGCTACGAGCTGGTCCGGGAGGAGTAGCGCCGGTGCAGAGCGGGCTCGGCTGGGCGGTCCTGGCGCTCGCCTTCCTGGCGGGAGCCTTCGGGGGCGGGTGGCTGCTGGCGTGGCTGTACAAGCGCCTGCACCCGGAGCTGGCGTTCTACAAGCTCTGGGCGCTCTGGAGCATGCTCCTCGCCGGAGCGGCCACGCTGCTGCTGGGGTGGGGCGTGCTCTGAACGCCCCCGTTGGCGCCGTGCCGTGCGGCCGGTTAGATTGGCGGGCCGATCCCAACGGAACACCGAACCGGCAGAGAGATGGCGGACAAGTTCAAAAACTTCATCGGCGGCGAGTGGGTGGAGCCCGCCACCGGCGAGTACTTCGAGAACCGGAACCCGGCGAAGCAGAGCGACCTGATCGGCCTCTGGCCGCGCTCCGGCAGGGAGGACGTGGCCCGCGCGGTCGAGGCGGCCAAGCGGGGCTACGCCGAGTGGCGCGTCACCCCCGCCCCCGCCCGCGGCGACGTGCTGCGGAAGGTGGGCGACCTGCTCACCGCCCGGAAGGACGAGATCGCCCGCGCCGCCACCCGCGAGATGGGGAAGGTGCTCACGGAGACCCGCGGCGACGTGCAGGAGGGGATCGACACCGCGTACTACGCCGGCGTCGAGGGCCGCCGCCTCTTCGGGCACACCGTCCCGTCCGAGCTGCGCAACAAGTGGGCGATGACCACCCGGCGCCCCATCGGCGTGACCGGGCTCATCACCCCCTTCAACTTCCCGCTGGCGATCCCCACCTGGAAGATGTTCCCGGCGCTGGTGTGCGGGAACAGCGTCATCATCAAGCCGGCCGAGGACACCCCGCACACCGTCTCGCTCCTGGTGGAGATCCTGGAGGAGGCCGGCATCCCCGCGGGCGTCGTCAACCTGGTGCACGGGCTGGGCGAGGAGGTGGGCGCCGCCATGGTCGAGCACCCGGAGATCCCGGCCATCTCCTTCACCGGCTCCACCGACACGGGGTCGCACATCGGCCAGGCGTGCGGGCGCATGCACAAGCGCCTGTCGCTGGAGATGGGCGGGAAGAACGCCCAGATCGTCATGGCCGACGCCGACCTCGACCTGGCGCTGGACGGCGTCCTCTGGGGCGCGTTCGGCACCACCGGACAGCGGTGCACCGCCACCTCGCGCCTCCTCCTCCAGGACGAGATCCACGACCGGTTCGTGGAGCGCCTCGTCGACCGCGCGAAGGAGCTGAGGCTGGGCTACGGGCTGGACGAGGGCGTGGACGTGGGGCCGCTGATCCACGCCTCCTCCCGGCAGAAGGTGGAGGAGTACGTGCAGATGGGGAAGCAGGAGGCTACGCTGGCCCTGGGCGGCGAGCGCGCCACCGGCGATGGCCTGGACGACGGCTTCTTCTTCCAGCCGACGATCTTCACCGGCGTGAAACCCGGGTCGCGCCTCGCGCTGGAGGAGATCTTCGGGCCGGTGCTCTCCGTGATGCGCTTCTCGGAGCTGGACGAAGCCATCCGCATCAACAACGAGGTCCAGTACGGCCTCAGCTCCTCCATCTACACCCGCGACAACGTGGCGTCGTTCCGGGCCTTCCAGGACCTGGACAACGGCATCACCTACGTGAACGCGCCCACCATCGGCGCGGAAGCGCACCTCCCCTTCGGCGGCGTGAAGCAGACGGGGAACGGGCACCGCGAGGGCGGCTGGGAGGTCTACGAGTTCTACTCGGAGACCAAGGTCTGCTACCTGGACTACTCGGGGAAGCTGCAGCGGGCGCAGATCGACAACTACGACGCGTCGCCGTACTGAGTTACGGCTGGTTTGGGCGTGTCCCCCCTGGCGGGGGGCCGGGCTGCGGCTCCGTAGCACACGATAAGACCGGGTGCAACGGAGTCGAGCCCCCGCAAAGAGCCGCGGGGTCTCGCCCCTTTGGGCTCGCATCCCTCACGCAGGCCCCCTCCCAAAGACTTGCCCCCTCCGATCCCCCGCAAGCGGGAGAGGGGCTTTTTTGCTCCCCCTTTCTCCCGCTTGCGGGGGAGAGGGGGCCGGGGGGAGAGGGGGCCCCCTCCCCGGCTCGAAACCTGCGAGCCGCACCACACGTACCCCGACGTACGAGTCCCCCTCCCCCACGGAACGGGTTTCCCATCCGCAGGGTAGGAACGGACGTATGCACGCCCAGGCGTGCCCTGCGACACCGCCACACGCGTCCCCGGGCGCGCCGAGGCTCATGGACAGCAGCACTCCCTACGGACGGCCGGGCGAGCTCCCGCAGCCGCGCATCCTCTCTGAGCGGGTCTTCGACGAGCGGCGCAAGACCGCCGACGAGAGCCGCGGGTCCATCTCCACGGGACGGTGGATGTGGGAGTGGTTCAAGGCCATCTCCACGGCGGTCCTCCTCTTCCTGACCATCCGCACCTTCGTGGTGGAGGCGTTCAAGATCCCCACCGGGTCCATGGAGCGCACCCTCCTCGTGGGCGACTTCCTGCTGGTCAACAAGGCCGTGTACGGGGCCGAGGTCCCGGGGACGCACACCCGCTTCCCCGCATTCGCGGTGCCGGAGCGGGGCGACGTGATCGTCTTCCTCCCACCGCACGACCCGGCCAAAAACTACGTGAAGCGGCTGGTGGGGCTCCCCGGCGACACGCTGGAGATGCGCGACAAGGTGCTGTACCTCAACGGCGAGCCGCAGGCCGAGCCGTACGTGCGCCACATCGATCCCATCACGGACCCCAGCGATCCGCAGATGCTCTGGCAGATCAGCTACCTGGAGGGCGACCGCAAGTCGCGCCGGGGGTACCGCCCGACGCGCGACAACTGGGGGCCCATCGTCGTCCCGGAAGGGAAGGTCTTCACCCTGGGCGACAACCGGGACAACTCCGAGGACTCCCGCTACTGGGGGTTCGTCGACAAGGAGTCCATCAAGGGGCGGCCGATCCTGGTGTACTACTCATTCGAGAAGGACCTGGCCCGCAGCTTCGACTGGCTGACGGGGGTCCGGTGGGGACGGATCGGCAGCCTGATCACCTGAAAACCCTCGCCCCCCGGCCGGAAACATTTCCGGCCGGGGGTTGACACTTTACTGCCGCCTTTCCATACTCAATCCGTGGCTCCGCGCGCATGCGCGGCCCGTTCCGCAAGCGCGTGTATTCTCCTTTCGGGCCGGTTCCCTCGGACCCTCCAGCGCCCCCGCCGTACCGCGCGCCGGTCCCTCCGTGCCCACACGCCTCCGCGTTCTGTTCCGCATCCGGAGCGCCCGCATGAGCATTCGCTCGCCGAAGAAGATCTCCGTCGAATCCGAGTCCCTCGACCAATACCTGCGCGAGATCAGCCAGTACCCGCTGATCGGGCGCGAGAAGGAAGCGGAGCTCGCAGGCCGCATCCGCGCGGGGGAGGACGAAGCGCTGGAGACGCTGGTCCGGTCCAACCTCCGCTTCGTAGTGGCGGTCGCGAAGAAGTACCAGAACCAGGGGGTCTCCCTGGCCGACCTGATCAACGAGGGGAACATCGGGCTGATCCGCGCCGCGCGGAAGTTCGACGAGACCAAGGGGATCAAGTTCATCTCTTACGCCGTCTGGTGGATCCGCCAGGCCATCCTCCAGGCGCTCGCCGAGCAGTCGCGCATCGTGCGGGTGCCGCTCAGCCGGGCCGGCGCGGTGCACCGCATCGGGAAGCGCTCCTCCGCGCTCACGCAGGAGCTGGGGCGCGAGCCCACGCTGGAGGAGATCGCGGGGGAGCTGGACCTTCCCGCCGACGAGGTGAGCCACACCCTGGCGATGTCGCAGGTGCACCTTTCCCTCGACGCGCCCCTGGTGGCCGGCGAGGACGGCCAGCTCCTGGACTACCTCTCCGACTCGGGCGCCGCCGGCCCCGACGACGAGGTGTACGGCGAGGCGCTCAAGCGCACCATCGAGGACGCACTCGCCACCCTCACCGAGCGCGAAGCCAAGGTCCTCCGCCTGTACTTCGGCCTGGGCGACACCGAGCCCATGACGCTGGAGCAGATCGGCGAGCTGTTCGGGATCACCCGGGAGCGCGTCCGGCAGATCAAGGAGAAGGCGCTGCTGCGGCTCCGGCACCAGTCGCGGGCGCGGTTCCTGGAGACGTATCTCTCATAGGGAGTGCGAAAGTGCGTGAGTGAGGGAGTGCGAAAGTAGAACAGCGGTGCTGAGTGCGGAACGGCGAAGAGCCCCTTCTCCCGCTGGGAGAGGGGGCTCTTTCGATTCGGCGCTCCCGTGGGGCTCAGTCCAGCTCGCGGGAGCCCTTCAGCATCTCCTTGAGGCGATCCTCGGGGACCTCGTGCACGGTCTCCTCCGCGTCCGCCTCGTCGCCCTCGTGGACGACGAAGCGCGCGCGGACGGCCGGGTCCGAGAGGCAGTGGAAAACGATCCTGGGGTGCTCGGGAAGCCCGAACCTCCCCCCGGAGGCGTACGCCTCCCAGGTCAGCAGGTCGTCATCGACGAAGACACGGCTCATCGGCAGTCCGGGGTAGCGCGTTGCGGCTCGATCAATACCTGAGACCGGCGGCCTCGGCGAACTCCTCCATCAACTTCTGTTCCCGCTCGCCGAGCTGCTCGGGCACGGTGACGTTCACCCGCACGAGCTGGTCGCCCTGCTCGCCCCCCTTCCGCACCCCCTGCCCCTTGATGCGGAAGCGGGTCCCGGACTGGGTGCCGGGGGGGATGCGGAGCACCACCTTCTTCCCGTCCACCGTCCGCACCCCCATCTTCGAGCCGAGCGCGGCCTGCGCCAGGTTGATGGGGACCGTGCAGAGCAGGTCCAGCCCCTCGCGCGTGAAGAAGTGGTCCGGCTGCACCCGGAAGGTGACGATCAGGTCGCCCGGCGTGCCGCCGGCCGCCCCCGTCCCGCCCTGCCCCGGGAGGCGCACCTTGGAGCCGGTGTCCACCCCCGCGGGGACGGTCACCTGGATCTGCCGCTGCTGGCGCACCTGCCCCTGCCCCGCGCAGGTGGGGCACGGGTCGGTGGGGATCCGCCCCTTCCCGTAGCACGCCGGACAGGGGCGGCTCACCGCGAAGCCGCCCTGCCCGAACGTGACGGTCCCTCGTCCCTTGCACTCCGGACAGGTGGTCAGGTCGGTCCCGGGGCGCGCGCCGGAGCCGTGGCAGATGGGACAGTCCTCCGTGATGGGGACAACGATGGGGAGCTTCCCGCCCCGCACCGCCACCTCGAAGGGGATCTCCACCGCGTACTCCACGTTCTCGCCGCGCTGCGGCCCGCCCGGGCGCGCGCCCCCGCGCCGGCGCCCGAGGTCGAAGATGGAGCCGAACAGGTCGCCCAGGCCCCCGATGTCGCCGATGTCCTCGAAGTTGATCCCGCCCGCGCCGCCGGGGCCCGCCCCGGCGCCCGGC
>DASYWD010000426.1 GCA_035936415.1 Longimicrobiaceae bacterium | reverse complement strand
CCAGCGCGCGACCCAGGCGCGCGCGCTCACCCCCGCTCCCATCCCTCCTCGTCGTCCACGAGGGCGGTAAGCTCGTTCAGGCGTGCCTCCACCTCGCGGGAGATCTGCTCCAGGTCTGCGTCGTCCGCGTCGCGGGGAACCCAGATCGGCTCGCCGTACGCGATGCGCACCCGGGAGAAGGGCTTCGGCACCAGAAAGCGGTCCCAGCTCCCGAACCACCACGCCCGGCTCGCCCCGCCCGCGCCGGGGATGATCGGCGCGCCCGTGAGCTGCGCCGCCAGGAGCGCGCCGGGCTTCATCACCTGGCGGGGGCCGCGCGGGCCGTCGGGCGTGATCGCGACCGACCGCCCCGCGCGCAGGTACCGCACCAGCTCGCGCAGGGCTCCGGCGGCGCGCCGGCTGCTGGAGCCCCGAACGGTGGTGTACCCCCACTTCTGCACCACCCGCGAGATGTACTCCCCGTCGCGGTGCTGGCTCACCACCGTCACGAGCCGCCGGTGGCGGTTCCAGTACGTACAGGGAAGGAGCCGCCCGTGCCAGAGCACCAGGACGGCCGCCCTCCCCTCCCTTTCCAGACGCTCCAGGTTCTCCACCCCCCGGTGCGAGACCCGGCAGGTCTCCAGGAGGGCGGACAGGAGGCCGCCCCCCGCGCCCGCGACCAGCCGGGTCTTCAGACCGGCGTCCCGGGAGCCCGGGCGGTCCCCGGCGTCAGGCCTGGCCACGGTCCTCCAGCAGCCTCGCCGCGATGGCCGCGGTGCGCTCCGCCGCGCCGCCCTCCCCCTCGCCAGCCGCCAGCTTCGCGCGGATCGCCGCGAGCTTCCCCACCATCTCCCGCCGCCGGGGGGAGCTCCCGTCGAGGAGAGGGAGGATCGCCGCAGCGAGCGACTCCGGCGTGGCCTGCTCCTGCACGAACTCGGGGAAGACGCGGTCCTCCGCGATCAGGTTCGCCAGCGCGATGTGGGGCACCTTGACCAGCCGCTTCGCCATGGCGTAGCTGAGCGGGTTCATCCGGTACGCCACCACGGCCGGGGTCCCGGCGAGCGCCGTCTCCAGTGTGGTGGTCCCGGACTTCACCAGCGCCGCGTCCGCGTGCTCCAGCAGCCCGGACGCGCCCGGCAGCAGCGGCCACCGCGTCCCGGCGTAGATGGAGCGGTCGACGTCGCCGGGGATGCCGACGACGGGCTGCACCGCCGGCTCGGCGGCGGCGACGCGCTCCGCCGCAGCGGAGAAGAGCGACAGGTGCCGACGGACCTCCTGCGGACGGGAGCCGGGGAAGAGGGCGAGGACGGGGCGCCGGGGGTCCAGCCCGGCGCGGGCGGCCCATTCGGCGCGGGACTCCCCGCGCGGCGGGAGGTCCAGGAGGGGGTGTCCGACGAAGACGGCGTTGACGCCGCGGTCGCGGAGGAACTTCTCCTCGAAGGGGAGCACCACGGCGACCACGTCCGCGTCGCGCGCCATGTCGCGCGTCCGCTCGGCGTGCCACGCCCAGACCTGGGGGGAGATGTAGTAGAGGACGGGGATCCCCCGCTGCCGCGCGTGCCTGGCGAGGCGGAGGTTGAAGCCGGGATAGTCGATGGGGACCACCAGGTCCACCCCCTCGCGCTCCAGCGCGGAGAACACCCGGCGCCGGAGGCCGATGAAGAAGGGGAGGTGGCGCAGGACCTCCACGAAGCCCATCACCGCCAGCTCCTCGACGCCCGCGAGGAGCTCCACCCCCTCGGCGGCCATCCGCGAGCCGCCCAGCCCCAGCAGCCGGGCGTCGGGGAGGCGCGCACGCAGAGCGCGGGCGAGCCCGGCGCCGTGGAGGTCGCCGGAGGGCTCGCCCGCCGCGATGAAGAGGGTGGGCCGTCTGCCGCTCAACCCGGCAACCGTGAAAGGAGGAACCAGATCGCGGCCACCACGACCACCAGGAGGATCAGGAGACGCGTCGGGGACGGCGGCGGAGTCCCGCCCTGCACGTTCGCCCGGCGCCGTCTAGGCCGGCTGCCAGGAGGCACCATTGTGCTCGATCCGTCCCAGGATGTCCAGCGCCACCGCGAGCGCCCGCCGCCCGTCGTGCCCGCTCACCACCAGCGGCCCCTCGCCGCGGACCGCGCGCACCCACGACTCCAGCTCCGCGCGGAGCGGCTCGTTGCCGTCTCCGCGCAGCTCCACGCGGTCCACCAGCCCCAGCAGCGCCGCGGGGCCGACCTCCCCCTCGGGGAGGCGCGCGCCCTTCCTCAGCCGCAGGAATTCCCCCGTCCCCGCCGCCAGGTCCAGCGACATGTACCCCGAACTCTGGAAGAAGCGGATCTTCCGCATCCGCTCCAGCGACACGCGCGACGCGGTGATGTTCGCCACGGCGCCACCCTCGAAGCCCATGCGCGCGTTGGCGATGTCGGTGCTCCCGGTGAGCACCGGCACCCCGATGGCGTGCACTTCCTCCACCTCGCGCCCCACCAGCCCCAGGACGAGGTCGATGTCGTGGATCATCAGGTCCAGCACCACCGCCACGTCGGTCCCGCGCGGGTTGAAGGGCGCCAGCCGGTGCGACTCCACGAAGCGGGGCCCCTCCAGGTGCTCCTCGCAGGCGCGCAGCGCCCCGTTGAAGCGCTCCACGTGCCCGGTCGCCACCAGCACTCCCGCGGCCTCCGCCGCGCCGACGATCCGGTCCGCCTCTTCCAGCGTGGAGGCGATCGGCTTCTCGATCAGCAGGTGCACCCCGCGCTCCAGCGCCGCCAGGGCGACCTCCGCGTGGCGCGTGGTGGGAACCGCGACCACCGCCGCCTCCACTCCGGCCAGCAGCTCCTCCAGCGCCGCGAAGGCGCGGACGCCGAGCTCCTCCGCCACCCTCGCGGCGCGCGCCTCGTCCACGTCGTACACCCCGGCGAGCCGTGCCCCCGGGACGTCCCGCAGGATTCGCGCATGGTGGAAGCCCAGCGAGCCGACCCCCACCACCCCCACGGGGAGCGCGGAGCCGTTCACACCGACACCCCCCGCTCGCTCCGCTCGAAGAAGGCCAGGAAGTTCTCCACCTCCGGGATCTCCCGGAGCTCCTCGCGCGCACGGGCGAGCGCCTGCGTCGTGTTGTGCGCGGAAGCGAAGAAGAGCCGGTACGCCCGCTTCAGCTCCCGGCGCACCTCCTCCGGGAAGCCGCGCCGCTGCAGCCCCACGGAGTTCAGGCCGTAGAGCTGCAGGGGGATCCCCGCCGCCTTCACGTACGGGGGCACGTCCTTGGCGATCCGCGACTGCCCGCCCACGAAGGCATGCTGCCCGATGCGGACGAACTGGTGGATCGGCGTCATCCCGCCCACGATCACCCAGTCCTCGATGGCCACGTGCCCCGCCATGTTCACGGCGTTGGAGAGGATCACGTGGTTCCCTATGCGGCAGTCGTGCGCCACGTGGACGTACGACATCAGCAGGCAGTCGCTCCCCACCGACGTCACCCCGCTCGCCGCGGTCCCGCGGTTGAGCGTGGCGTACTCGCGCACGTGGGTGCGGTCGCCCACCACCAGGCGGGTCGGCTCGCCGCGGTACTTCAGGTCCTGCGGAGCAGTCCCCAGCACCGCGCCCTTGTGGAGCACGCACTCCGCGCCCACGGTGGTGTCGCCCTCGATCAGGACGTGCGGGCCCACCTGCGTTCCCGGCCCGATCCTGGCCTCCGGGCCGATGATGCTGTACGGGCCCACCGACACGCCCTCGCCCAGCTCCGCGGCCGGGTCCACGATCGCGGTGGGGTGGATCTGCGCTTCGGTCAAGGTCGCCATCCCTCGCTACCGCTCCACCACGCGCGCCATCATGTCCGCCTCGGCGGCGAGCTGGCCGTCCACGGTGCCCACGCCGCGCATCTTCACCGTGGCCCCGCGCACCTGGGTCAGCTCCACCTCGAACCGGAGCTGGTCGCCCGGGGTGACGGGCCGGCGCCAGCGGACGTTGTCCACCCCGAGGAAGTAGATGACCTTGTCCTCCAGGTTCTCCACGTTCTCCAGCACCAGGAGCCCGCCCACCTGCGCCATCGCTTCGATGATCAGCACCCCGGGCATCACCGGCCGGCCCGGGAAGTGGCCCTGGAAGAAGGGCTCGTTGATGGTCACGTTCTTGAGCCCCACGATGCGCTTCCGCTCCTCGAACTCCACCACCCGGTCCACCAGGAGGAAGGGGTAGCGGTGCGGCAGGTACTGCATGATCTGCTCGATGTTCAGGATCGGCCGGGCGAGCGCCTTCTTCTCGCGCCGGGCGACCAGCTCCCGCGCCAGCGCCACGTTCCCGCGGTGGCCCGGCCGCTCCGCCACCACGTGCGCGGCCAGGCGGGCGCCGACCAGCGCCAGGTCGCCCACCACGTCCAGCGCCTTGTGGCGAACGAACTCGTCCGGGAAGCGAAGCTCCATCCCCTCCACCAGCCCCGTCTCGGTGAGGACCACGGCGTTCTCCACCGTGCCGCCCTGTGCCAGCCCCCGCTCGCGGAGCGCCGCCACGTCCCGCTCGTAGCAGAAGGTGCGCGCCGGGCCGACCTCGCGGCCGAAGCTCTCCGGAGAGACCCGGAAGGAGCCGAACTGCCGGCCGATCAGCGGATGCTCGAACTCGATCGTGGTGGAGACCCGGTAGTCCGGCGAGGGCGCCACCACGTAGGTGGAGCCCTTCTCCTCCACCGAGAACGCTTCGTCGACGGAGAGGATCCGCGCCGGCGCATCCTGCTCCTCGATCCCGGCGTCGGCCAGGAGATCCAGGAAGAGCTTCGCGCTCCCGTCGCCGGCCGGCGGCTCGTGCGCGTCCAGCTCCACCAGCAGGTTGTCGATCCCCAGCGCCACCACGGCGGAAAGGAGGTGCTCCACCGTGTGGACGCGGGCCTCCCCGGCGGCGATGGTGGTGCCGTGGTCCGTGTCGACCACGTTGCCGACCAGCGCCGGCACCTCGGGCGAGCCCGGCAGGTCCGTGCGGCGGAAGACGATCCCGGTGTTCACCGGGGCCGGGAGGAGGCGCAGGCGGGCCCGCACGCCGGTGTGCAGGCCCGTTCCCTCGGCCTCCCGCGGGGCCCCGATCGTGTTCTGTCTCGGCGTGCTCATCCGTTTCGAAGACCGCCGCGCGGCGGGTTGTCAGTCAGTCGGTTTGGGTTCCCTCTGCTTTTCCGAACACCGCCCGCTCCAGGCGGCGGACCTGCTTCACCAGCTCCGGCAGCCGGAAGAGGTGCGCGCTCACGCGCATCGCCTCGCGGTGCGGCCGCGCCGGGTAGCCCGAGACCGTCTCCCCGGCCGGCACGTCGCCGATCACCCCGGCCTGCCCGCCCACCCGGGCTCCGGCCCCGATGGAGATGTGCCCCTGCACCCCCGCCTGCCCGCCGAGCACCGCGTAGTCGCCCACCGTGGTGCTCCCGGAGATCCCCACCTGCGAGACCACGATCACGTGCCGCCCGATGCGGCAGTTGTGGCCGATCATCACCAGGTTGTCGATCTTGGTGCCCCGCCCCACCACCGTGTCGCCCACCGAGCCGCGGTCGATGGTGCAGTTGGCGCCGATCTCCACGTCGTCCTCGATGCGGCACCCCCCCACCTGGGGGACCTTGCGATGCGCGCCTTCCACGAACGCGTAGCCGAAGCCGTCGGCCCCCAGCCGCGTCCCCGAGTGGACGATGCAGCGCTCGCCCAGCGTCACCCCGCGGTAGAGCGTCACGTGCGGATGGAGGACCGAATCCGCGCCCACCACGCACCCGTCCCCGACCACCGCCTGCGCGCCGATCCGCGCGCGCGGCCCGATCCGGACCCCCCGCCCGACCACGGCGTACGCCCCCACGCTCGCGCCCTCTCCGACCTCCGCCCCCTCGCCGACCACGGCGGTGGGGTGGACACCCGGTGGCTCGGGGATCTCGGGGTAGAGCAGCGGGAGCACCGCGGCAAGCGCCGCGTGAGGATCGTCCACGCGGATCTCCGCGGTCCCCGCCGGGGGCGTGCAGTCCAGCCCGCGCGCCACCAGCACCGCCCCGGCCGAAGAGGCATCAAGATACGGGAGGTACCGGGGGTTGGCAACGAACGAAAGGTGCTCCGGCCCGGCGGCGTCCAGCGCCGCCACCCCGCGGATCGGCCGCGCGGGGTCGCCCTGCACCTCTCCACCCACCAACTCCGCGATCTCGGAAACGGTCAGCTCCGGCATGATCTTACGGCAGGAAACAGAACGTGCCTGCGGCCCCGGGAGGGACCGCAGGCACAGGGAACGGGCGAAGCCCGGACTACGGACGGCGTGCGGGCGGCTGCTGCGCCGGCGCCGCCGGGGCCGGAGAAGCGAGGAGCCGCTGCCGGACCGTGTCGCTGAGGTCCAGCGACGGATCGGCCGCCACCAGCCCGCTCTCCCCCACGCTGAAGATCATCGAGTAGTTCTGCTCGCGGCGGATCTGCTCCACGATCTCGGGGATGCGGCGCACGTACGGCTGCACGAGGAGTTGGAGCGCCTGCTCCCTCTCCTCGGCCGCCTGCTGCAGCGGCTGAAGCTGCTGCTGGTACTGCTGCATGGTCGTCTGCAGGCGCTGCTGCTCCTGCTGGCGGCGCTCCGCGGTGGCGGTCACCGGGAGGTTGCTGAACGCCTGCTGCATGGCCTGGAACTGCCGGCCCAGCGAGTCCGCGCGAGTCTGGTACGCCGTGGCGGCGGCCTCGAGCTGCTGCAGCGCCTGCGCCGCCGCGGGGATCCCGGACAGGATCTTGTCCGTGTTCACGTAGCCGAACTTCGGTGCCTGCGCCTCGGCGGGGCGCACCGCCCCGGCCAGGAGGGCGAGTGCCAGGAGACCGCTGGCGGACAGAAAACGCTTCATTCGAACGCTCCGTGGTTTGGTGTCAGAAGCCCTGACCGAACTTGAAGTGCACCTCCCAGCCCGGCACCGGCCTGTCGAAGCCGTACGCGATGTCCAGACCGATCGGGCCGAACGGGGTCACCACCGTTCCCCCGAACCCGGCGCCGCGGAAGAGCCGATTCGGGTTGAACTGCTCCGCCCTCCGCCAGACGTTCCCCGCGTCCCCGAACGCCGAGACGGAGAGCTGGTCGGTGACCCGCACCGCGTACTCCGCGGACACCGTGAAGAACGAGTTCCCCAGGCATTCCAGCCGGAAGCTGCTCCCGCCGCAGCTCTCGTCGAAGCCCAGGGCGTTGATCGAGGCGTCCGGGTAGCCGCGGAGCGGCTGGCCCAGGCGCGTCCCGCCCGCGTAGAACTGCTCGAACGGGAAGAGCGAGGCGTCGCCGAAGATCGTCCCCGCGCGGGCATTCAGCCCCAGCGCCATCCGGATCGGCCGCTGCCCCGGTGCGGACCCGCCCACCCGCGCGACCGGCACCCACCACTCCAGATCGGTGGAAACCTTCTGGAAGCTCCCGTCGCCGCCGAGCGGCCCGCCCGTCTGCGCCACCGACAGCGACTGCCGCGTCCCCGAGATCGGGAAGAGCGGGTGGCTCTTGGTGTCGCGGGTCAGCGCCAGCGATAGGCTGCTCGCCGTCGCGTCCGGAAGGCACTCGATCTCCGTGGACTCGGGCGCGCAGTCCTCGTCGTTCGGGCCGAAGTAGCCCGTCCGCGACAGCGAGTACCCAACGAACGCCCGCGTCCGGAAGAGCCCGGGCACCGGGAGGCCCACCTGCAGCGAGCCGCCGGTCCGCAGGCGCCGCACGTTCCCGAAGGTGAAGTAGCGGTCGCCGGTGTGGAACACGGAAGCGCTCGCGGAGTTCCGGGTCCCGAACACCGCCGGGTCCGTGTACGACGCTTCCAGCGCGGTCCGCCCGTAGCCCAGCTCCCCGCGCAGGCTGGCCTGCTTCCCCTGCCCGAAGAGGTTGGGCTGCGCGTAGCTCAGGTAGCCCGAGAAGCCGCCGCCGCGCCCGGCGTAGCTCCCGCCGATCATGGTGCCGAAGCTGATCTGCCCCGTCTGCTTCTCCTTGACGACGAAGGTGATGTCCACCTCGCCCGTCTCGGGGTCAGGCCGGATGTCCGGCGTCGGGAGCGGGGTCTCGAAGAACCCGAGCGCGCCGATGCTGGTGTAGCTGGCGATCAGCCGCTCCTCGTTGTACACGTCGCCCGGGAGCACCAGCAGGCGCTCGCGGATCACCGACTCGTGGGTGAAGGTGTTCCCCTCGATGTTCACCGAGCGGACGTAGAAAGGCTGCTGCTCGGAGATGGCCCAGACCACGTTCACCGTGGGCGACTCGCCCGGGGCGGAGGCGGGCACCCGGCGGATGATCGGCTCCACCTGGGCGTACAGGTACCCCTCGTTGTTGTACATCCGCCGCAGCTCGCCCGTGGCGTCGTCCAGGGCGGCCCGGTTGAAGACCTGGCCCTTTTCGCGCTGGCCGCCCCCACCGAAGGGGAGGCCGAGCACGGATCCGCGCTCGACGATGTACAGCCGCGCCACCTCGTCGGTGGGGAAGCGCGAGTTCCCCTCCACCCGGAACTCGCCCAGGCGGTACTGCGGCCCCTCGGCGACGTCCACCACGAGGCGTGCCTTCCCGGTCTGCGGGTCGACCACCAGCGTGTCGGAGAGCACGGCGAAGTCGATGTACCCCCGCGCGCCGTAGAACGACGGCAGGCGCTCGCGCAGGTCGGCCTGGAATGTCTCCCGGTCGAAGCGCCCGGAGCGGAACCAGAAGAACCCCTCCTCCTTCGTGCGCATCGCGCCCTGGAGCGCGTCGTCCGAGAACGCCTGGTTCCCCTGGAAGTCGATGTCCGCGATCGCCAGCCGGTTCCCCTCCCGGACGTTGAACGTCAGGCGGTAGGCCCCCGCCGGCGAGCTCACCGGGGTCAGCGCCGTGTCGATGGAAGCGACCTGGAGCCCCTGCTTGGCGAGGAGCTCGCGGATCATCTGCTCCGTCCGGACCACCAGCGCCGGGTTCAGCGGCTGGTTGGGCCGCAGCCCCACCGTGTCGCGCACGGTGCTCGCGCTCACGCTGCGCAGCCCCTCGAACTCGTACTGCGCGATGAGCGGACGCTCGCTGACCTGCACCACCAGCGTCACGCCTGGGCCGGGGGTGTCCCGCGAAAGGATCTCCACCGACTCGAAGTTCCCCGTCGCCATGAGGCGGCGGATCGCCGTCTGGATCTCCGGCCCGCGCAGCACCGTCCCGGGGCGGAGCCCCGAGGTGGTGCGGATCGCCGCTTCACCCACGCGCTGGTTGCCCCGGACCTCGACCGAGTCGAGGACGGTAGCCGGCTGCTGCGCGGGAGGTGCGGTGGGGGTCGGTTCCTGGGCGCGTGCGGAGGGAACGGCCGCGCCCGTCGCTGTAATGCCGAGGAGGGCCGCGAGAACCGCGACCCTCCCCATCCGGCTGCCGAATCGAGACATTACGTCTTGGATGAAGAGGGAACTCTGAACGCGAGCGACTGCCCGTCCTCGGCGACCGAGACCTCGACCTCGTCCCCGGGCGAGAACTCCGCCAGGAGGATCTTCTCCGAGAGCGGGTCCTCCAGGTAGCGCTGGATCGCCCGCTTGATCGGACGCGCGCCGAACTTCTCGTCGTACCCGTGCTCGATCATGAAGTTCACCGCCTCGTCGGTGAGCTTCAGCTTGAGCTCCTCCTCCTGGAGACGCTTCTCCACGTCGGCGAGGAGGTTGTGGATGATCTGCCCGATCTCCTCGCGGGTGAGCGGGTGGAAGATGATCGAGTCGTCCAGCCGGTTGATGAACTCCGGGTTGAACGCGCGCTCGATCTCCTCCTTGATCTTCTCCTCCATGCGCTCGAACTGGGTCTGGTTGCTCTGGGTGTGGAAGCCCAGGCCCGGCCCCTTCCCGATGTCGCGCGCGCCGAGGTTGGAGGTCATGATGATGACCGTGTTCTTGAAGTCGATCACCCGGCCGTAGTTGTCCGTCAGGTGCCCCTCGTCCAGCACCTGCAGGAGGATGTTGAAGACGTCCGGGTGCGCCTTCTCGATCTCGTCCAGGAGGACCACCGAGTACGGCTTGCGGCGGACCGCCTTGGTCAGCGTCCCCGAGTCCTCGTAGCCCACGTATCCCGGAGGCGCGCCGATCAGCCGCGACACGGAGAACTTCTCCATGTACTCCGACATGTCCACGCGGATCAGGGCGTCGCGGTCGGCGAAGAGGAACTCCGCCAGCGCGCGGGCCAGCTCCGTCTTACCCACGCCCGTGGGCCCGGCGAAGATGAACGAGCCGATCGGCCGGCGCGGGTCCTTGAGCCCCGCACGGGAGCGGCGGATCGCGCGGGAGATCGCCTTGATGGCGCGGTCCTGCCCGATGACGCGCTGGTGCAGCTCGTCCTCCATCCCGATGAGCCGCGCCGTCTCCGCCTCGCGGAGCCGCGTGACCGGGATCCCCGTCCACCGGGAGACGATGAACGCCACGTCGTCCTCGGTGAGCGCGGGACGATGCGTGCGGCGCTCCTCCTCCCAGGCCTTCTCCTTCTCCTGGATCTCCCGCTGAAGCTCGCGCTCGTGGTCGCGCAGCTCGGCCGCGCGCTCGAAGTCCTGGTCGCGGATCGCCTCGTCCTTCTTCTCGGCGATCTCCTCCACCCGCTTCTTCAGCTCCGCCACCTCCGGCGGCGGGACCTGGGTCGCCAGGCGGGCGCGGGCGCCGGCCTCGTCGATGACGTCGATCGCCTTGTCCGGCAGGAAGCGGTCGGTGATGTAGCGCTCCGACAGCTTCACCGAGGCCTCGATCACCTCGTCGGTGATCACGATCCGGTGGTGGTCCTCGTAGTGGGACTTGAGCCCGTGGAGGATCTGCACCGCCTCCTCGATCGAGGGCGGGTCCACGGCCACCGTCTGGAAGCGGCGCTCCAGGGCGCCGTCCTTCTCGATGTACTTGCGGTACTCGTTCAGCGTCGAGGCACCCACGCACTGCAGCTCGCCGCGCGCCAGCGCCGGCTTGAGCATGTTGGAGGCGTCGATCGCGCCCTCCGCGGCGCCGGCGCCCACCAGCGTGTGCAGCTCGTCGATGAAGAGGATGATGTTCTTGTTCTGCGAGATCTCGTTCATCACCGCCTTGAGCCGCTCCTCGAACTGGCCGCGGTACTTGGTGCCGGCGATGACGGCCGCCATGTCGAGCGAGAGCACCCGGTAGTCGCGGAGCGAGTCCGGGCAGTTCCCCTCCGCGATGAGCTGCGCGAGCCCCTCGACGATGGCGGTCTTCCCGACGCCCGGCTCCCCGATGAGGACAGGGTTGTTCTTCTTGCGCCGGGACAGGATCTCCATGACGCGCTCGATCTCCTCGGCCCGGCCGATGGTCGGGTCGAGCTCGCCCTGGCGCGCCAGCTCCGTGAGGTCGCGGCAGAAGTGGTCGAGCGCGGGGGTCTTGCTCTTCTTCTCCCCCTTGGGCGTGCTGGAGCTGCCGATGGAGGACGAGGTGCTGGGAGCGGCCTGCGCGGCGTTCGGCTCGGAGCCGAGCAGCTTCAGCGTCTCCCGGCGGGCGTCCTCCAGGGTGATCCCGAGCTGCCCCAGGACCTCCGCGGCGATCCCCTTCTCCTCGCGAAGGAGGCCCAGGAGGAGGTGCTCGGTGCCGACGTACGAGTGGTTCAGCTCGCGCGCCTCGGCCATGGCGAACTCCAGCACCTTCTTGGCGCGGGAGGTGTACGGCAGCTCGCCGAGGGCGATGGTCGCCTTGCCGCGGCGCACCGACTCCTCCACGCGCTCCTGGATCTGCTCCAGGTCGACGGACAGGTTCTGCAGGACCGCTGCGGCCACGCCCTCACCCTCGCGAATGAGCCCGAGCAGGATGTGCTCGGTGCCGACGTAGTCGTGCTGGAGCCGGATCGCCTCCTCGCGGGCCATCGCGAGTACCTTCCGTACCCGGTCTGTGAAATTGTAGTTCATCGTGCCCTTTCGTTGCGAAGCATCCGTATGGCGAGAAGACAGGCCCTACCTCGGAAGCTCGCCGTCGTCGCCTTCGGGAGAGGGGTCTCCCGCCTCGGCGAGGATCCGCCGAACGTAGGCGGCGCGGTAGACGTCCACCTCCCCTTCCGGGAGGACTCCACCGGCCATCTGCTCCAGGTGTGCAGCCTGCGTGAAGATCATGATTCGATTGAGCGAGTATACACTGAGCCCGGGGAGAAGTTTCAGCCCCACGCCTAGCCTTACGCCGCTCAGCAGGTTCATGACCTCCTCGAAAGAGACGCACCGCGCGTGCCGCAGGAGACCGTAGGCGCGCCATACCTTGTCCTCGATCACCGTGGGCGCGTCCCGCAGCAGGACGTTGCGCGCCTGCATCTCGTACTGCACCACCTGCTGCACGATGCGCTGCAGGTGGTCCACCAGGTCCTCTTCCGTCTTCCCCAGCGTCGTCTGGTTCGAGATCTGGAAGAAGTTCCCCACCACCTCCGACCCTTCCCCGTACAGGCCGCGGAAGGTCAGCCCCACCTGCGAGATCCCCTGGAGGACCTTGCCGATCTCCTGGGTGAGCACCAGCCCGGGGAGGTGCATCAGCACCGAGGCCCGGAGCCCCGTCCCAACGTTGGTCGGGCACGACGTCAGGTACCCGAACTCCGTGTGGAAGGCGTAGGGGAGCCGCGCCCCCAGCTCCTCGTCCAGGCGGTCCACCAGCCCCCACGCGTCCCGCAGCCGGAACCCGCTCACCAGGCTCTGCAGCCGGAGGTGGTCCTCCTCGTTCACCATCACGCTCACGCCGTCGCGCTCCGCCAGGATCAGCGCCGCGTGCGACGGCGGGCGCCCGCCGCTCCCCTCCACCAGCTCCTTGCTGACCAGGTGCCGCTCCAGCAGGAGCTGCCGCTGCGTCGCGTCCAGCCCCGGAAGCGCCAGGGCGGCTCCGTCCCGGAGCGACTCCGTCGCCTCCGCCGCCTCCCGGGTCAGGTGGAGCACCGACCGCCGGTCCGGCTCCGTTGCCCGCAGCCCGAAGCGGAACCCTTGAAGGTTTCGTGCCAGGCGCACCCGGGTGGAAAACACGATGTCGGAGTGGGGCCCCTCCGCGCTCAGCCACTCCAGGCCGCCCTCCGGCGGCGTCTTGACGTCACGCATCGTTTCCTTCCCTCCGGCTCACTCGGCGGCCTCGGCGGCCTCGGCGCGGCGGATCTGGTCGCGCAGCACGGCCGCCCTCTCGAAGTCCTCCGACTCGACGGCGCGCGCCAGGCTCCGCCGCAGGCTCGCCACTCGCGCGGTGCGGTCCGTCTCCCGCGGGTCCGGCGGGAGGTACACCTTCCCCATGTGCTGCGTCCCTCCGTGCAGCTTGCGCAGCAGCCCCCGCAGGTGCGGCTCGAACTGCGCGTAGCAGTGCGGGCACCCCAGCCGGCCGGTGCGCTTGAAGTCGTTCATCGTCAGGCCGCAGAACTCGCAGGCGCCGCCGGCGGACGGGATCCCGACCGGGAGCCCCTTCCCCATCTGCGCCAGGAAGTCGGTCAGCGGCGCGGTCTCCGGGCCCTCCCCGGCGTCCAGCCCCATGTCCGCCGCGCAGGTGTCGCAGAGGTGCCGCGTGGTCATCTCGTCGTCGACGATCTGCGTCAGGTGGATCACCGCCGGGTTGTTCCCGCACTTTTCGCACTGCATGCTCGGTCCGCCCGCATCGTGTGTCTCGTGACGGGGGGGGCTCACCCCCCCCAGGGCCCCGCCGGCTGCTCCTCCCGCTCCGTCTCGGCGGGGATCAGCGTCCCGGCGTGGAGCCGCAATACCCGGTCCGCGCGCGCGGCCAGGTCCAGGTTGTGGGTGACGAGGATCATCGCCGCCCCGTTCTCCCGGCTCACCTCGAAGAGGAGGTCGTGGAGCCGCTCCCCCGTCGGGGGGTCCAGGTTGCCGGAGGGCTCGTCCGCCAGGAGGAGCACCGGCCGCGTGACCAGCGCGCGGGCCACCGCCACGCGCTGCTGCTCGCCGCCGGAAAGCTGCCCGGGCTTGTGCTCCAGGCGGTGCTCCATCCCCACGCTCCCGAGCATCTCCCGGGCTCGCTCGCGCGCGGCGCGCGGCCGCACGCCCGCGATCAGGAGCGGCATCGCCACGTTGTCCAGCGCGGAGAACTCCCGGAGCAGGTGGTGGAACTGGAAGACGAAGCCGATCTTCTCGTTGCGGAGTTTCGCCAGGGCCTCCGGCGGCAGCCGGGCGAGCACGCTCCCGCCCACGTGCACCTCGCCCGATGTGGGCACGTCCAGCCCGCCCAGCAGGTGCAGGAGGGTGGACTTGCCCGCCCCGCTCTGGCCGATCACGGCGATCGTCTCGCCGACCGCGACCTCGAGCTGCACCCCGTCCAGGATCTGGATCGGCCTGCCGTCGCCCCCCACGTACCACTTGGCGACGTCGCGCGCGAGGACCGCCGGCTGCGTCGGGTCACTCATGCCGGATCGCCTCCACCGGGAGGAGCCCCGCCGCCTGCCGCGCCGGGTAGACGGTCGCCAGGAAGGAGATCAGCACGCTGGCCAGCAGGATCACGATGATGTCCACCGGGTCGAAGGCGACCGGGAGGTGGTCCACGAAGTAGACGTCGCCCGGGATCTTGATCAGCTCGTAGCGGTCGATGATCCAGGTCACCAGCAGGCCGCCGGCCGCCCCCAGGGTGGAGCCGATGATCCCGATCACCAGCCCCTGCACCATGAAGATCTTCAGGACGCGCCGCGAGGTCAGCCCCATCGACTTGAGGATCCCGATCTCCCGCGTCTTGTCGGTGACCACCATCACCAGCGTGGAAACGATGTTGAAGGCGGCCACCACCACGATCAGGAGGAGGATGACGGTCATCGCCAGCTTCTCCAGCTGCAGCGCGGAGAAGAGGGACGAGTTCATCGACTTCCAGTCCTCGGAGCGGTACGGGAAGCCCAGCGCCGTCTCCAGCCGCCGCCCCACCACGTCGGCCGTCATGGGGTCCGGGACGCGCACCTCAAGCCCGGACACGGCGGTCCCGAGGTTGGTGAGGTCCTGCGCCGCCTCCAGGGTGGTGTACATGAACTTGTGGTCGTACTCGTACATCCCCGTCCTGAACCGCCCCACCACCTCGAACTTCCGCCCCCGCGGGATCACCCCGCCCACGGGGCTGACCTGTGCGCCCGCCAGCGAGAAGACGTCCACCACGTCGCCCTCGTACAGCCCGAACCGGTCGGCGAGCGCGTGCCCCACCAGCACCGGCGGGTAGCCGGAGCGGGTCTCGCCCAGCCCCACCTCCCGGCGGCGGATCTGCGCGATGATGTCGGTCACCGCCGGCCCCTCGGCGGAAGGGTCGATCCCGCGGAGGATCCCGAACTCTGCGTGGCCGCCGCGGTTCCGGAGCCCCACCTCGGTGTGCACGAAGGGCGCGGCGGCGCTGACGCCCGGCACCCTGCGGGCGCGCTCCAGCACGCGCGGCCAGTCGTCCATCCGCATGGTCTCGCCGTACGTGGTGAGCCAGATGTGCGGGTTGGTCCCCAGGATCTTGTCGCGCAGGTCGGTCTGCAGCCCGGTCATCACCGCGGTCACCACGATCAGCGCCATCACGCCCACCGTCACCCCGCCGATGGAGATGGCGGTGATCAGCGAGAGGAAGCGGGTGCCGCGTCGCGACGCGAGGTAGCGCCGGCCGATGTACCACTCCAGGTTCACGGGCTCCTCCAGGTGGACGGCGCGACGCTCACTCGGGCCGCATCGTCGGGAACAGGATCACGTCGCGGATCGACGGCTGGTCGGCCAGGATCATCGTCAGGCGGTCCACCCCCATCCCGAAGCCGCCGGTTGGGGGCATCCCGTACTCCATCGCCCGCAGGAAGTCCTCGTCCAGCGGCTGCGTCTCCTCGTCGCCCGCGAGCATGAGCCGCTTCTGCGCCTCGAAGCGCTCGCGCTGGTCGATGGGGTCGTTCAGCTCGCTGTACGCGTTGCACAGCTCCTTCCCGGCGACGATCAGCTCGAATCGCTCCGTCAGCTCCGGATCCCCCCGCTTCGGCTTGGCGAGCGGGGACATCTCCCGCGGATAGTCGGTGATGAAGGTGGGCTGGATCAGCTTCGGCTCCACCAGCGAGCCGAACAGCTCGTCGATCAGCTTCCCCCGCCCCATCGCCGCCGGGTCTTCGCTCCCCCCCAGCGCCCGGACGCGCTCCCGCAGCGCCTCCGGAGAGGCAGCTTCCACCTCCACCCCGCCGATCTCCCGCAGCGCCTCGTACATGGTGTAGCGGCGGAAGGGCGGCGTGAAGTCGATCTCGTGCCCTGCGAAGCACACGGGACCGCCGCCCAGGACCTCGCGTGCGACGTAGCCCAGCATCTCCTCCGTGAGCTCCATCACCCCCCGGTAGTCCAGGTAGGCGGCGTAGAACTCCAGCATGGTGAACTCCGGGTTGTGGAAGCGCGAGAGCCCCTCGTTCCGGAAGTCCTTGCCGATCTCGTACACCCGCTCCATCCCGCCCACGATCAGCCGCTTCAGGTACAGCTCGTCCGCGATGCGGAGGTAGAGCTGCACGTCCAGCGCGTTGTGGTGGGTCGTGAACGGCCGCGCCAGCGCGCCCCCGTAGAGCGGCTGCAGCACCGGCGTCTCCACCTCCACGAAGCCGCGCTCGTCCAGGAAGCGGCGGAGCGCGCTGACGATGCGGGCGCGGGTGACGAACACCTCGCGCACCTCGGGGTTCACGGCCAGGTCGGCGTAGCGCTGGCGGTAGCGCCCCTCCACGTCGCTGAACCCGGAGTACACGCGCCGCTCGCCCGTGTCCGGGTCGACCTCCTCCTTCCCCAGGGGGAGGGGGCGCACGGCCTTGGAAAGGAGCTCGAACCGCTCCACCCGGAGCGACACCTCGCCCGTGCGGGTGCGGAAGAGCCGTCCCTCGGCGCCCACCCAGTCGGACAGGTCCACAAGGTCCAGCAGGGCGTAGCTCTCCCCCAGGTCGTTGACGCGGAGGTAGAGCTGGATCCGCCCGGTGCGGTCGGCCAGGTGAACGAAGGTGCTCTTCCCCATCACCCGCTTCGCCACCACGCGCCCGGCCAGACGCACCGTCTCCGCCGGCCCACCCTCCCCCTCCGGCCGCTCGGACGCTTCCCACCGCTCGAAGAGCGCACGGGCGTCCTCCGCGGAGTGGGTCGGGTCGTACGCGTAGCCGAAGGGCTCCACCCCGCGCTCGCGCAGCGCCCGGACCTTGTCCAGCCGGTCCTCCACCACGCGCTCGCGCTCCATCACCTCCTGGGTCGCCATCAGTGCTCTCCGCCGGACTGCTTCAGGTACGCGTGGATGAACGGATCCAGGTCGCCGTCCATGACCTTCTGGACCTCCGGGAGCTTCAGCTCCGTGCGGTGGTCGTTCACCATCGTATACGGCTGGAAGACATAGGAGCGGATCTGGCTCCCCCAGCCGATGTCCGTCTTGGTGGACTCCAGCTTGGCCTTCTCCTTCTCCTGCTCCTCCAGCGCGCGCTGGTAGAGCGCCGCCTTGAGCATCTTCATGGCGGTCGCCCGGTTCTTGTGCTGCGAGCGCTCCTGCTGGCACGCCACCACGATCCCGGAGGGGACGTGGCGGAGGCGGACCGCGGAGCTGGTCTTGTTGACGTGCTGGCCGCCCGCGCCGGAGGCACGGTACACGTCCATCTCGATGTCCTCCTCGCGGACCTCGATCTCGATGGTGTCGTCCACCACCGGGTAGACGAACACGGAGGCGAAGGAGGTGTGCCGGCGCGCCTGCGAGTCGAACGGGGAGATGCGGACCAGCCGGTGCACCCCGCGCTCGGCCCGGAGATAGCCGTAGGCGTACTCGCCCCGGATCTCCAGCGTGGCGGACTTGATCCCGGCCTCCTCGCCCTCCTGCTGGTCGAGCAGCTCCACGTCGTAGCCGCGGCGCTCCGCCCAGCGGGTGTACATCCGCAGCAGCATCTCGGCCCAGTCCTGCGACTCCGTCCCGCCGGCTCCGGGATGGATAGTCACCAGGGCGTCGCGCTGGTCGTCGGGCCCCTGGAGCATCCTGCGGAGCTCCAGGTCGTCCAGCCCGGCGCCGACCGCCTCCACCTCGCGCTCCCACTCGGCGGAGAGCTCCGGGTCCTCGTCGACGGCGAGGAGCTCGCCCAGCTCCGTCAGCTCGTCCACCTTGGTGGCGAGGCGGCTCCAGGGGTCCGTCCACGCCTTCACGGCGTTGGCCTCGGCGATTACCTCGCGCGCCTTTTCGGCGTCGTTCCAGAACGCCGGGTCGGCCATGCGGGCTTCGAGCTGCCTCAGCTTCTCCTGCTTGGCAGCGACGTCAAAGAAACCCCCTCAGCTCATCGAGCCTTTCGCGGTACACGTCGAGCCTGGACTGCGTATCGGTGATCATGTTCGGGTCGCGGGTTCCACCAATGACAAGGGCCGCCCCTGCTGGACGGCCCTCGGGCATGTGCGCAGCGGGAATATACTCCCGCGCACTACCCCGTGCAAACGACTCCGGTTCCGGGGCGCGGGAGGGCCGTCCGGCGCCTCAGAAGACCTTCTGCCCCCGCGCCAGGATGTCGTTGAGGGCGTCGCGGAAGTGGGTGGTGCCCTGCGCCGTCTCGCGGCCCACCTGGAGCACGTACTCTTCCCAGCTCTTCTTGATCTCCTCCATGAATTCCCGCTTCAGCGTCCCGTCGCGGAGCGCCGCCTCGCGGCGGTCCGGGTGGTAGGTGACGATGTCCGAGACCAGCGCCCTCGCCAGCCGCCGCGCCTTGGCGGACGGATCCGCGGCCCCGAAGCGGGGGGCGGCGCCCGTCCGGGGTGCCGCCGGGGCCGCGGGCGTCGCAGGGGCCGGGGG
>DASYWD010000425.1 GCA_035936415.1 Longimicrobiaceae bacterium | reverse complement strand
GCCCACGGGCGCCGGGCCGCTGCGGCTGGACGACCCCGCCGTCGCCGCGGCGGTCGCCTGCCTCCCCGGCACGCCGCCGGCCGTGGCGGGCGACCCGGAGCAGCTGGCGTACGTCATCTACACCTCGGGCTCCACGGGCCGCCCCAAGGGCGTGGCCGTCCCGCACCGGGCCGTCGTGCGCCTGGTGCGCGGCGGAGGCTTCTTCCCTTTCGGCCCCGACGAGCGCATCGCGCAGGTCGCCAGCCCCGCCTTCGACGCGGCGGTCTTCGAGGTCTGGGGAGCGCTCCTCCACGGCGCCAGCCTGGTGGTCGTCGACCGCGACCCGTCGCTTTCCCCGGCCGGCTTCGCGGAGGAGCTGCGGGCGCGGAGCGTCAGCGCGCTCTTCCTCCCCACGGTCCTCTTCAACCGCGTCGTGCACGAGGTGCCGGACGCCTTCTCCACCCTGCGCCACGTGCTCTTCGGGGGCGGGGCTGTCGACGCGGAGATCGTGCGCCGCGTGGTGGAGGGGGCCGGCCCGCGGCGGCTGCTGCACGTGTACGGCCCCACGGAGAACACCACCTTCACCTGCTGCCACACCGTGGCGGAGCCATCCGGGGCGAGGGAGGCGGTCCCGATCGGCCGGCCGGTGGGGAACACGCGCGTCTACGTGGTGGACGCGCACGGCGCGCCGGCGGCCGTCGGCCAGCCCGGCGAGCTGTACGCCGGGGGCGTGGGTGTGGCGCGCGGCTACCTGGGCGACCCATGGCGGACGGCCGAGCGCTTCGTGCCCGACCCGTACTCGGGTGAGGCGGGGGCGCGGCTGTACCGCACGGGAGACCGGGTGCGCTGGCGGGCGGAGGGGGTGCTCGAGCACCTGGGGCGGACCGAGGGCCAGGTGAAGGTGCGGGAGCTCCGGATCGAGCCGGGGGAGATCGAGGCGGCGCTGCTGGAGCAGGAGCCGGTGCGGGAGGTGGCGGTGGTGTCACGGGAGGACGTGCCGGGGGAGAAGCGGCTGGTGGCGTACCTGGTGGCTGGGGAGGGCGGAGCGGTCCCGACGGAAGAGATGAAGAGCCGGCTGCGGGAGCGGCTGCCGGAGCACATGGTGCCGGCGGAGTACGTGGTCCTGGAAACGCTCCCCCTGAACGCCAACGGCAGGATCGACCGGCGGGCGCTGCCTGCGCCGGAGGCGGCGGCGTACGAAGCGCCGCGCACGGCGATGGAGGAGCTCGTGGCGGAGATCTGGGCGGAGGTGCTGGTGCGGGAGCGGGTGGGGGTGCGGGACGACTTCTTCGAGCTGGGGGGGCACTCGCTGCTCGCGACGCAGGTGCTCTCACGGCTGCGGCAGGCGATGCGCGTCGAGGTGCCGCTGCGGACGCTCTTCGAGGCGTCCACCGTGGAGGCCCTGGCGAGGACGCTGGAGGAGCTGCTGATCGGCGGGCTGGACGCCGCGCAGCTGGCGGAGCACCTGAGCCGGGTGGAGCCGGGGCAGGAGACGTACGTCGGTGATTGACCCGTGCTCCGGTCCGGAAGAGCGGTAGAGAACGTCATCCTTCAACGTCACCACACATGAGCCACCAGCCCACCGACGGAGTCACGGGCGCGCTCGGGCACCTCTCGTCCGCCGCGAGGCAGGTGCTCCTGCAGAACATCCTGCGGGAGCGGGGCGCGCGGGTCCAGGAGACGATCCCCCGCCGCGCCTCGCGCGGCCCCGCGCCGCTGTCCTTCGCGCAGCAGCGGCTCTGGCTCGTGCACCAGATGGAGCCGGACAGCCCTGCCTACAACATCCCGCACGTGCTGCGGCTGCACGGCGAGCTGGACCCGCGCGCGCTGCGGCGCAGCCTAAGCGAGCTGGTGCGGCGGCACGAGTCCCTGCGCACGGTCATCCGGGAGCACGGCGGAGAGCCGGTGCAGGTGATCGGCCCGGCGGCGCCCGTGCCGCTGCCGCTCGTCGACCTGCGCGGGGTTCCGGACGGCGAGCGGGAGGCGCGGCGCCTGGTCGCCGCCGAGGCGCAGCGGCCCTTCGACCTGGCCCGCGGGCCCGTGCTGCGCAGCACGCTGCTGCGCCTGGACGAGCGGGAGCACGTGATCTGCTTCACCGTGCACCACGTGGTCAGCGACGGCTGGAGCATGAAGGTGCTGGTGCGCGAGGTGTCGGAGCTCTACCAGGCCTTCAGCCGGGGCGGCGTGCCGGAGCTGCCGGGACTGCCGCTGCAGTACACGGACTTCGCCGTATGGGAGCGCGGCCGGCTCACGGGGCGGGTGCTGGACGAGCAGCTGGCGTACTGGAAGGACAAGCTGCGCGGCGCCCCGCCGCTGCTGGAGGTGCCCACCGACCGCCCGCGCGCGGCGGGCAACGGCGTGCGGGCGGGGAGCCGGGAGTTCGCGCTCTCCGCGGAGGCGGCGCGGGCGCTGCGGGCGCTGTCACGGCGGGAGGGCACGACGCTGTTCATGACGCTGCTGGCGGGCTGGCAGCTGCTGCTGGCGCGCTACGCGGGGATCGACGACGTGGTGGTGGGTACCCCCATCGCCGGGCGGACGCGGAGGGAGACGGAGGGGCTGATCGGCTTCTTCGTGAACATGCTGGCGCTGCGCGGCGAGCTCGCCGGCGACCCCACCGTCGCGGAGCTGCTGGCGCGGGTGCGGGAGACCGCGCTGGGGGCGTACGCCCACCAGGAGCTGCCGTTCGAGCGCCTGGTGGACGAGATGGTGACGGAGCGCAGCCCCACCCACGACCCGGTCTTCCAGGTGAACTTCCTGCTGCAGCCGGCCAGCGAGGAAGCCGCGCTGATGCTGGCCGAGGTGGAGGTGGCATCGTTCTCGGCCATCGCCCGGGTGGCCAAGCACGACCTGGAGCTGGAGATGACGGACGGCGAGGAGGCGCTGACCGGGGTGCTGGGCTACCGGACCTCGCTGTTCGACGCGGACACTGCCGAGCGGATGCTGGTGCACCTGGCCGCGCTGCTGGAGGAGATGGCGGCGGGCCCGGAGCGCAGGCTCTCCGAGCTGTCGATGCTGCGCGGCGCCGAGCGGGCGCGGCTACTGGAGGCGGCCTGCGCCCCGGCGGCCGCGCACCTACTGCCGTGCGCGCACGAGCTCTTCGCGGAGCAGGCGGCGCGCACCCCGCACGACGTGGCGGTGGCCTTCGGGGGCGAGTCGCTCACCTACGCAGAGCTGGAGTGCAGGGCCGGCCGGCTGGCCTTGCACCTCCGGAGCCGGGGCGTCGGCCCCGAGACGCGGGTGGGGATCTGCGCCGAGCGGTCGCCCGAGCTGGTGGTCGGCCTCCTGGGCACCCTGATGGCTGGCGGGGCCTACGTGCCCATCGACCCCGCCTACCCGGCCGAGCGAATCGCCTACATGCTGGGCGACGCCGCCGTGCCCGTGCTCCTCACGCAGGAGCGCCTCCTGGAGCGCCTCCCCGCCCACGCGGGCGAGACGGTCTGCCTGGACCGCGACGGAGCTCGGATCGCGGCGGAGAGTGCCGGGCCGCCCGCCGCCCGCGTCGATCCGGACGGGCTGGCGTACGTGATCTACACGTCGGGGTCCAGCGGCCGGCCCAAGGGGGTGGAGGTGGTGCACCGGGGGCTGAGCAACTACCTGGCGTGGGCCGCGGAGGCGTACGCCGGCGAGGGGCACGGGGCCCCGGTGCACTCCTCCCTGGCCTTCGACCTGACGGTCACCTCGCTCCTCGTCCCCCTTCTGCAGGGCGGGCGGGTGGTGCTGGTCCCGGAGGAGGCGGGCGTGGACGGGCTCGCCCGGGCGCTGCGCGAGCAGCCGGGCTTCACCCTGGTCAAGCTCACCCCCGCGCACCTCGCCCTGCTGGCGGAGCAGCTCTCAGAGGCCGAGGCCGCGGCGGCGGCGCGCACCCTCGTGGTGGGCGGGGAGGCCCTCCCCCCCGAGACGGCGGCGTACTGGAGGCGGGTAGCGCCGGGGACGGCGCTGGTCAACGAGTACGGTCCCACGGAGACGGTGGTGGGGTGCTGCGTGTACCGGGTGGCGGAGGTGCCCGCCGCGGGCGGCGGCGTCCCCATCGGCAGGCCCATAGCCGCGGCGCGGCTTCACGTGCTGGGGGAAGGACAGCAGCCGCTGCCGGCGGGGGTGGTGGGGGAGCTGTACGTGGGCGGCGCCGGGGTGGCGCGGGGGTACCTGGGCCGGCCGGAGCTGACGGCCGAGAGGTTCGTGCCGGACGGGCTTGGGGGGGAGCCGGGGGCGCGGCTGTACCGGACGGGGGACCGCGCGCGGTGGCGGGCCGACGGAGAGCTGGAGTACCTGGGGCGGACGGACGAGCAGGTGAAGGTGCGGGGGTTCCGGATCGAGCCGGGGGAGATCGAGGCCGCGCTGCGGGAGCACGGCGGGGTGCGTGACGCGGTGGTGGTGGCGCGGGAGGACGCCCCCGGGGAGAAGCGGCTGGTCGCCTACCTCGTGCCGGAGCCGGGAGCGGAAGCCGTCCTCGGCGCGGTGCAGAAGCGCGTGCGGGAGCGGCTCCCGGAGTACATGGCGCCGGCGGCGTACGTGATCCTGGATTCTCTGCCGCTGACGGCCAACGGAAAGGCGGACCGGCGCGCGCTGCCGGCGCCCGAGGGGAGCGGGGGGGACGCGTACGTGGCGCCCCGGTCTCCCACGGAGGAGATCCTGGCCGGGATCTGGGCGGAGGTGCTGCGCGTGGAGCGGGTGGGCGTGCGGGACGACTTCTTCGAGCTGGGGGGCCATTCCCTGCTGGGGATGCAGATCGTCGCCCGGGTGAGGCAGGCGCTGGGCGTGAGGGTGCCGCTGCTGGCGGTGTTCAAGACGCCCACGGTGGCCGCGCTGGCAGGGCGCCTGGACGCCCTCCTGCGCGCCGGCACCCTAGACGGCGGCGCCCCGC
Organism: Longimicrobiaceae bacterium; assembly: GCA_035936415.1. NCBI lineage: Bacteria > Pseudomonadati > Gemmatimonadota > Longimicrobiia > Longimicrobiales > Longimicrobiaceae > Longimicrobiaceae bacterium. The sequence goes on along the minus strand of DASYWD010000425.1, from coordinate 1,406 downwards.
CCGAGCGGGCTTCCCGGGAGGGGCCGCTCCCCCTCTCGTTCGCGCAGCAGCGGCTGTGGATCGTGGACCGGCTGGAGCCGGAGAGCCCCGCCTACAACATGCCCTTCGCGCTGCGCCTGCGCGGCGCGCTGGACGCCGCCGCGCTGCGCGCGAGCATCGGCGAGCTGGTGCGCCGGCACGAAGTGCTGCGGACGGTCTTCGAGGAGCGCGACGGCGAGCCGGTGCAGGTCGTCTGCCCGCCCGCCCCCGCCCGGCTGCCGCTGGTGGACCTGGGGACCCTCCCGAACCCGGAGCGCGAGATGGCGCGGCAGGTGGCGGAGGAGGCGGACCGCCCGTTCGACCTGGCGCGGGGACCGCTGCTGCGCAGCGTGCTGCTGCGGCTGCGCGCCGAGGAGCACGTGCTGCTTTTCACGCTCCACCACATCGTCAGCGACGGGTGGAGCACGGACGTGCTGGTGCGCGAGATGTCGGTCCTCTACGCCGCGCTGAGCCGGGGCGAGGCGGCGCATCTCCCCGAGCTGCCGGTGCAGTACGCGGACTACGCCCTGTGGCAGCGCCGCCGCCTGAGCGACGAGGTCCTGGCGGAGCAGCTCGGCTACTGGAAGGCGCGCCTCGCCGGAGCGCCGCCCCTGCTGGAGGTCCCCACGGACCACCCGCGCGCGCCGGGCCAGAGCGCCCGGGTCGGGAGCCACCCCCTGCGGCTGTCGCAGGAGGCGGCGGGGGCGCTGCGGGCGCTGTCGCGGCGCGAGGGGGCGACGCTTTTCATGACCCTGCTGGCCGGCTGGCAGGCGCTGCTGGGGCGCTACGCGGCCCAGGAGGACGTGGTGGTGGGGACGCCGGTGGCGGGGCGGACGCACGCGGAGCTGGAGGGGCTGGTGGGCTTCTTCGTCAACATGCTGGCGCTGCGGGGCAGGCTGGGCGGCGACCCCACGTGGAGGGAGCTGGTGGCCCGGGTCCGGGACGAGGCGCTGGGGGCGTACGCCCACCAGGATGTGCCGTTCGAGCGCCTGGTGGAGGAGCTGGTGACGGAGCGCAGTGTCATGTACGCGCCCCTGTTCCAGGCGGCGTTCTCGCTGGGGCGTGACGGCGGCGGCGACCGGCTCAGGCTGGGCCGGGTCGAGCTGGAGCCGTTCGCCGCCGGCGAGGGAGTCGCCAAATTCGACCTGGGACTGGAGATGCTGGAGGGGGAGGCGGGCCTCTCGGGGACGCTCACCCGCCGGACGTCGCTGTTCGAGGCGGCAACGGCCGAGCGGATGGCGCGGCACCTGGAGACCCTGCTGGATTCGATGGCGGCCCGCCCGGAGGCGCGCGTGTCGGAGGTGTCGCTGCTGCGCGGGGCCGAACGGGTGCAGGTGCTGGAGGCCTGGAACGCCACCGCCGCCGCGCTGCCGCGCGCCTGCGTCCAC
>DASYWD010000424.1 GCA_035936415.1 Longimicrobiaceae bacterium | reverse complement strand
AGCTCGGCGCCGCCGCGCGCCGCGGCGGTGGACGCAACGATCCCGCCGAGCCAGGCCGCGGGTGCGCTCCCCTGGCAGCCGTACAGCGCGGCGGCGCTCGAGGCGCTGCGCGACAGCGGTCGCGTCGTGCTGCTCGACTTCACGGCCGACTGGTGTCTCACCTGCAAGGTGAACGAGCGCGTCGCCTTCGGCTCGGACACGGTCCGCGCGTCGCTGCGCGCGCACGACGTCGCGCTCCTCCGCGCCGACTGGACGACGCGCGACCCGTCAGTCACGCGCGCCCTCGCGGCGTTCAGTCGCAACAGCGTGCCGTTCGTCGTGCTCTATGGCCGCGACCGCGCCGCGGCGCCGGCCGTCCTCCCGACGCTCCTCACGCCGGGGATCGTCACGCGTGCGCTGGACGCCGCCGCGGCCGGCCGCGCGCCCACTCCTTCCGCGGCGCCCGCACGCTGACCGCCGCGGCCGCGCCCGACTCCACCCCTTCATCCCCTCGCACCCAGGAACCGCACCATGTCTCTCTCGAAGCGACTCCCGATCAAGCCCCTCCTCCTCGGCGTCGGCGCCATCGCACTCGCCGCGGTGGCGGTTGCCGCCGCGACCGACGACACCGACACCGGCGCGCCGACGAGCGCCGACCTGAGTGCGGCGGCACCGAAGGTCGGCGCGCCCGCTCCGGCGTTCGCCGCGGTCGACACGCGCGGCGCCTCGCACTCGCTCGAGGCCTACCGGGGCCAGTGGGTCGTGCTCGAGTGGGTCAACCACGACTGCCCGTACACGAAGAAGCACTACAAAGCCGTCGACGGCCGTCCCGGCAACACCCAGGCGATGCAGCGCGACTACGCGAACCGCGTCGTGTGGCTCTCGGTCGTCTCCTCCGCGCCCGGAAAGCAAGGCTTCACGACGGCGGCGGAGGCGGACCGGCTGACGCGCGAGAAGGGCGCGGCGCCGACCGGCGTGGTCCGCGACACGGCCGGCACGCTGGGGCGGCTCTACGGCGCGCGGAACACGCCCCAGTACGCGATCATCGACCCGCAGGGGGTGCTGCGGTACGCGGGCGCCATCGACGACAAGCCGTCGTCCAAGGCCAAGGACATCGCGGGGGCGACGAACTACGTCCGCGCCGCGCTCGACGCCGGCCTCGCGGGGAACTCCATCGCGGTCGCGCAGACGCAGCCCTACGGCTGCGACGTGAAGTACTGAGCGTGCCTGACGCCCGACACGCCGAAGGCAACCACCTGACGCCCGGCGACGTCGTATTCATCGGCTGGTCGTGCGGAATGCGGCGAAACATCATCAAGGGAGCTGGCAGATGAAGACGACGAAGGCACTCTTCGCTGGCGCGACGGTGGCCGCCTCCGCGCTGCTCTGGGCGGCCTGCACGCACGGCGCGCAGCGCGCCCCCGGCGGGACGACGATCGATCGCGACGACATCGCGGGGGTGGTGACGGGGGCGAGCGGCCCCGAGGCGGGGGTGTGGGTGATCGCCGAGACCTCCGACCTCCCGACGAAGTTCGCCAGGATCGTGGTAACCGACGACCAGGGGCGCTACCTCCTCCCCGACCTGCCGCAGGCGAGCTACGACGTCTGGGTGCGTGGGTACGGGCTGGTAGACTCGCCGAAGCAGCGGGCGGAGCCCGGGACGACGCTGAACCTGCAGGCGACCCCCGCGCCGAATCCGCGCGCCGCGGCGGAGTACTACCCGGCCGGGTACTGGTTCTCGCTGATCAAGGTCCCGGCCGAGAGCGAGTTCCCCGGCACCGGCCCGGAGGGGAACGGGATCAACCCGAACTTCAAAAGCCAGGCGGAGTACGTCCGGTTCGTGAAGAACAACGCCTGCCTGGGCTGCCATCAGATGGGGAGCGAGGGGACGCGCGAGCTGCATCCCGCGCTCGGCAACTTCGACTCCTCCGTGAAGGCGTGGGAGCACCGGCTGAAGGTCGGCCAGGTCGGAGGTGCGATGATCTCCATGGTGCACGCGATGGGCGCGCCGCGCACGCTGCGGATGTTCGCCGACTGGACCGACCGGATCGCGGCGGGCGAGGTCCCGCCCACGCCGCCCCGCCCGCAGGGGATCGAGCGGAACGTCGTCATCACAATGTGGGACTGGGCCGATCCGAAGGCGTACCTGCACGACCTGGTCTCCACCGACCGCCGCAATCCCACCGTCAACGCCAACGGCCCGGTCTACGCCGTGCTCGAGGCGAGCGCCGACTACATGCCCGTGCTCGACCCGAAGACCCATACGGCGAGCCGGATCCCGGTGACGGTCCGCGACCCGAGCACCCCGCTCGCGGCGCCGGCGGAGGTCGCGGTCCCCTCGCCGTATTGGGGAACCGAGGCGATCTGGACCAGCCGGGCGAACGTGCACAACCCGATGCTCGACGAGAAGGGGCGCGTCTGGATCACCTCCAGGGTTCGTCCGCCGGCCAACCCGGCCTTCTGCAAGGAGGGGTCGAGCCATCCGTCGGCCCGCCTCTTCCCGCTCAACAACTCGGGCCGCCACCTGGCGGTGTACGACCCGGGGACGAAGGAGATGAAGCACGTCGGCACCTGCTTCGGCACCCACCACCTGATGTTCGCCGAGGACGCCAACAGCACCCTCTGGATGAGCGGCGGCGGGCCGGTGGTGGGGTGGTTCAACACCAGGCTGTGGGACGAGACGGGCGACGAGGAAAGGGCGCAGGGATGGACCGCGCTGGTCCTGGACACCAACGGGAACGGCCGCCGCGACGAGTACGTGGAGCCGAACGCGCCCCTGGATCCCAGCAAGGACAAGCGCATCAGCACCGGGCAGTACGGAGGCGGGGTGTACGCGCTGGCGCCGGCGCCGGACGGATCGGTGTGGGGGACGACGTTCGGGTTCCCCGGCGCGATCATCCGGCTGAGCCCCGGCTCGAACCCGCCGCACACCGCGCTCACCGAGGTCTTCGAGGTGCCGTGGGACAACCCGGCCGTCGCGAACCAGGGCTTCTCCCCGCGCGGCGGCGACGTGGACCGGAACGGCGTGTACTGGGCCGCCCTGGCGAGCGGGCACATGGCCAGCTTCGACCGGCGCAAGTGCCGCGGTCCGCTGAACGGCCCCACCGCCACCGGCCAGCACTGCCCGGAGGGGTGGACCTTCTACGCCGAGCCCCTCCCGCAGCTCGGCAACGTCACCAGCCCGGGGAGCGGCGAAGGGAGCTACTACACCTGGGTGGACCAGTTCAACACGCTCGGGCTCGGCGCGAACGTGCCGATCAACACCGGGAACCAGTCCGAGGGGCTCCTCGTCCTCAAGGACGGGAAGTGGGTCGTCCTGCGCGTCCCCTACCCGATGGGATTCTACACCAAGTGGCTGGACGGCCGCATCGACGACCCGGACGCCGGCTGGAAGGGGCGCGGTCTCTGGGCCTCCGTCAGCACCCGCACCCCCTTCCACATGGAGGGCGGCAAGGGGACCACCAGCAAGGCGATCAAGTTCCAGCTCCGGCCGCATCCGCTGGCCAGGTAGTGCGACGTGCGAAGGGGATCGGATACCGTCCGGTCATTCCTCCCGCGACGCAGCGTTGGGTCGAATTGCCAACAGGATCCATCCATTTGTCCACGCGGGCGCACCACGGAGACCGGGAGAAGAGCGTCCTACGGGCGGGAGGCGGGGCGGCGGGGGAGCACGGGACGTCCGGGGAGGAGCCAGAGCAGGGACGAGAGCGCGTACACCTCCTGCCCCGCCCCCACCAGCGGCGGCACCACGACCAGCGCGGCCCAGAGCAGCGCCAGCCCCCCGGCCCGCGCACGCGCGTGGCGGAGCGACTTCGCCTCCGCCCTGCGCTCCGCCAGCGCGGTGAGGTCGCCCCGCTGGAGGCTGGCCTCCAGCAGGTTGTCGTTGTGGGTCTTCTCCGCCGCGGCGAGCCCGGCGCGGAGGAGCGCCGCCAGGAGGCGGCCGAGGAGCGCGAGCAGCCCCGCGGCGGCGGCGAGGAAGAGGAGCAGGCTCAGCAGGACGACCACGCGCGCGATCCGGGTCCGGTGAAAGGAGCGGGAGAACGGGCTCCCGAACGGACGACGCGGGGCCGCTCCGGC